>JAXVOW010000031.1:0-2464 GCA_037301995.1 bacterium
TTTTTTTGACTATTCTTTATTGTTTATTGTCCTGTTTTTAGTTGCGTTTGGTCTGGTTATGGTATATAGTACCAGCTCCTATACCGCAGAGTTAAAAACCGGAACAGCTACCTACTATCTGAAACGACAGGGAATATTTGCCCTGGCAGGAATTCTGGCAATGCTTGTTGTTGCCAGACTGGATTACCACTGGTGGAAAAAATGGTCTCTGCTTATGATGTATGCAGTGATTGGACTGCTGGTATTGGTGCTGATACTGGGAGAAGCGTCCCATGGTGCAGTCCGCTGGATTGCCATTGGTCCCATCCAGTTCCAGCCCTCTGAAGCGGCGAAGATTGTGATTATACTGTTTACTGCACATATGGCAACCATAAAGGCTGCCAGAATCGGAGATTTTAAGATTATGGCAAAGGTGGTATTTCTTCCAATTATTGCCGTAGCTTTAATTGCCAAGGAAAATCTGAGTACCGGTATTATCTGTGCGGCAATTACCCTGATGATTGTATTTGTCACCAGTCCCAAGGTAAAGCAGTTCCTTGTAATGGGAGTTATGGTTATTGCCTTAATGGGAATCTTTTTGCTGGTGGCCTCCTACCGTCTGGAGCGAATTAAAATCTGGCTTGACCCGGAAAGCTATGAGAAGGGTTATCAGACCTTACAGGCATTATATGCCATTGGCTCTGGAGGTATATTTGGAAAGGGACTGGGGCAGAGCATCCAGAAGCTTGGTTTTATTCCGGAATCCCATAATGATATGATTTTTTCTGTTATCTGTGAGGAGCTTGGATTATTTGGAGCAGTCTGCGTGGTATTACTTTTTGTTCTTCTTATTTGGAGATGTGTCATGATTGCCATGAGTGCTCCGGATTTGTATGGTGCGTTAATTGTAGTGGGAGTTATCACTCATGTTGCAGTGCAGGTTATCATTAATATAGCGGTAGTAACCAATACTTTTCCGCCGACTGGAGTTCCCCTTCCATTCATTAGCTATGGAGGAACGGCGCTGTTTGGTCTGTTGATTGAAATGGGTCTGGTACTTTCAGTTGCAAGGCAGATTAAAATGCCAAAAGAATACTGACAGAATACATAATGAGAAAACAGAATTCTGATATATTTGTCACACAATTGCTTTATCTGCATATTATGGTATATATGGCAGGGATTGGATGTGGATTCCTTGAAAGCAATCAGTGTAAAAGAAGTCGATAAACTAAAAGGGAGTATAGAAATCCAGGGGTCGAAAAATACGGTTCTGCCGATTATGGCGGCAACCTTATTGAGTTCCGGGGTGTCAGTGATACACAATTGTCCTGTAATTGAGGATGTGCTGGTTATGTGCCAGCTTCTTGAATGTCTTCATGTGAAGACAGAGCTTACAGGGCATGTACTTACCATTGATACCACCAATGCGTCTTATGAACCCCTGCCGTATGCTCTGACTGGAAAGCTCAGGTCTTCTATTTTATTATTGGGACCGATTCTCGCAAGATGGAAAAAGGCGGAGCTTGGAATGCCCGGTGGGTGTGCCATTGGTATGCGGCCGGTTGATATTCATCTGGAAGGTTTTATGAAAATGAATGTGGATATCAGGCTCCATAAAGATATTTTAACCTGTGAAACCTTTCATTTGCAGGGATGCGAATACCATCTGCGGTTTCCCAGCGTGGGTGCCACAGAGAATCTGATTATGGCGGCTGTGGGCGCCAAGGGAAGAACCATTTTGCGTGGTGTGGCAAAGGAGCCGGAAATTATAGAGCTCTGCAATTATCTCCTGTCCATGGGTGCCCTGATTGAGGGGGTTGGAACGGATGTATTGATTGTCAAGGGAACAAAGGAGCTGACAGCCTGTGATTACTGCAATGTTTATGACCGCATTGTTGCCGGTACGTATCTGTTGATGGCAGCAGCGGTGCCGAGTGATATCAGGCTTTCGGGAATTGATGACATTCACTATATTAAAAATATTATTAAAACCGTCTCCAGGCTTGGAGTTAATGTGGTGCGCTTTGAGGACTGTTTAAGTGTGCAGTCCTTTGGAAAGGTGGAGGGTGGGGATTTTAAAACCGGAATATATCCGGAATTTCCAACCGATTTACAGCCAGTGCTTCTTACTGTATTATTAAAGTCAGAGCAGAGCAGCACCGTAACGGAAACAGTATTTGAAAACCGTTTCGGAATTGCAAAGGAATTAGAAAAGCTGGGTGCAACTGTGCAGGTTAAAGGGCAGACTGCGGCATTGCAGGGAAATGCAGATTTACAGGGGCATACTGTGAAAACCACGGATTTAAGGCAGGGTGCGGCTCTGGTGGCAGCCGGACTCATCAGCAGAGGCTATACGACGGTAACGGATATTTCCTACATTGAACGGGGATATGAAGATATTGTAAGGGATTTGCAATGCCTGGGAGTGGAAATTGCATATGTATAAAGGATAAGATATGAGTAATAGACAGGATAATGTTAT
>JAXVOW010000032.1:0-10190 GCA_037301995.1 bacterium
CGGACAGAACTCAGCAGGGAGGCAGGGAAGGATATTGTTCCAGCAATTATTAAAAGAGGACTTTCTGAAGATGAGGCAGAGCAGATAGTAGCAGAAACCAATATGCAGCGTTCCTTTGAAGAAATGACGTATTCGGAGCGTGCAGCTGTGCTGGCAAGTCATTATAATGCACAAAAAAGAAGGAATGTCCGAAAGGAGGTTTTAAGCGAAATTAATTCGTATTTAGAAACCTACTCAAAGCCAGTAAATACAAGGGCTGAGGAAGGTTTGTCCCAAATTGGGACAGGAGGTATCCGGAACGTTGCTGATGAGTATGATTTGTCAAAAAATATGATTGCAAGATATATCCGAATAGATACGTTGATAGAGGATATTAAAGTAATGCTGGATGATAAGGAAATTGCACTTATTGCAGCAGTAGAGCTGTCTTATATTAGCGAGGAAAACCAGAATATATTTGTAGAGCTAATGAAGGCGGATGGTAACAAGTGTGATATTAAAAAGGCAAAGCTTATCCGAGAGCTCCAGCAGAACGGGAAACTTACCATAGCTACCATGCAGGAGGTATTATCCGGGAAAAAGGCAAAGAGGTCACCGGGAAAGCCGAAGCCGTTTAAGGTAAACGGAGGGCTTATAAAGAAGTATTTTAAGCCAGAGGACAAGCAGAAGGATATTGAGGATATTATTGATAAGGCGCTGGAGATGTATTTCAGCCAGGAATAAGAGTGCCAGGAAGCGGACATTAGAGAGTGATAGGATTTAAGGAGGATAATATATATGATTATCGTAAACAAAGACCATACAGAAGCATATAACATTAATCATATTACAAATATGTATATAGGTTCCGATGGCTGCTCCATAAAGGTTGCTGCTGGAAGTGCCACACGGGGAGGAATCCTGGGCAAATATAATTCCTATGAAGAAACAAAAAAGGCTTTTGGAATTTTGCTGGAGAGTATTGCAAAAAAAGCTGCAGGAGTGCTGTATATGCCGGATGACGAAGAGGTTAACCAGAGAATAAAACTGGAACCTCACCAGACATACCGCCATGTTGCTGGGAAAAAAACAAAAGGATATGGAGGGTCGTAAAAGCTTTTGTTATTATTGCAGCTAATTATACATTAATGAAATAGTAGGATGAGGTATTTTATGGCAAGACATGTGTATGTTTATAAAGGAAGAGAGTTTTCCTCTATAAGAAAACTATCTGAATATGTGAATGTAAATGAAAAAACATTGACCGCAAGATTAAGAAAGGGCATGTCTGTAGAAGAAGCATGCCAGAAAGCAGACTTAAGATGTTCCTACTATGTGGATGGTGGCAAAGAAAAGTCAATCACCCAGATATGCAGGGAGCAGGCTAAGAATGCAGATTTAATAAGAAACCGGTTAAAATATGGTTATTCGTTAAATGATGCATTAAATAAGCCTAAAAAGATATCAAAGCAAGGAATACCCGTTGTAGTAAATGGCATTTTATATAATTCCGTTGCTTCAGCATTAAGAGGCTTGAATTTGCTACATAAAGAATCGACTGTAAGAAGGAGATTAAAGCTTGGCATGAAACCGGATGAGGCTTTTCGCTTTGAGGAATAATGCAAATGCAAAGAAAGAGAGGCAGAGAAATGACGTGGAAAGATCTCATTGAACAGATAAAAGGCAATTATAAAGCAGAATTGCGGGATTGTATAACGCATAAATGGAATCCTTGTTATCATGCTGCAAATTGGAAGCATTTGAAAGCCAGGATTATTGGAAATATCGAGAGTGCGGCTTATGATTTTTCAGATTTTTTAAAAGACAAGGATGGTGAATGGTTTCAGACAGAAATTGATAATGTAATATCAGATATACATTCTATTGTAGAAGAATGGCTTGAATATTATAAGCAGCATGACAAAGATGGTTTTTATGAAAGCTGGATTGAATGCTTCTGGACAGAAGAAGTGCCGGATGCCGAAACAGAAGAGTATTATTATATGAATAGAATGTATGAGAAATTTTTAGAGAATAAAATAGTCGAGGTTTATTATAGTGACCTTCCTGGTGAGGAACAAAAAAGTTTTTTGAATAAATGGTATCAAAGATATCATGTGCAGTATTCAGGAGATGAGGAATTATGCATATATATTGGACAAAAGGGAAATCCAGGAAAGTTTTATGAATGCATAGGGGATTTTTATGAACCAGTAGACAGTCTGAGGGAATCGGACTGGTGGAAACTGGTAAGTAAAATCATTGAAGAGGAAAAGGCTAAACTTCAATAGGTTCAGCAGTTTTCCAGCGTATATTATTATTGCGTGTACGTGTAAAGGTACATTTCCATTTTGTATTCAATAAAACCTTTTTAAAATCAATTTCAGATTTATCAGGCATATAATATTCAATTACTGGTTTTCGCCATACGTTAAATCGAAATTGTACATTTTCATCTGTTTGGAAAGCACATATGAGATATTGACCATTATGTTTTAATGGCCAGGATTTGTCTACAAGGGTAACGATGTAAGTACCTTCTTGTTCCAATAGAGGAAATTCGGCATAGGGAAAATGAATTCTTTCTTCATAGGAACAACGTACACCATATTCATTCATTTGATGAACCTCCTGATTCCTTTTTCTGATAATTATACAGTAAAGATAGGGAAAAAGGTAGTATATATTGGGAGGCGGGATAAAATAATACTTTATATGATTAATGGTCTCTGTATGGCAGAAGAAATTGCTGAGATAAAGTAAGGAAGTGAGGTAAAAATGTTGATTCAGGATAAGCTGGAGTTAAAATTCAACCGCATCAAGCAGCAGTTTGGATGCGGATATTATTTAGTGTGCTGCAGGGATGACTGCCCATGCAGTCTGAAGTACCAGAATTATGATGTAGAAACAATGAAACTGTTGAAGGAAGAGTTTGACCAGGAGACGGTCGAATTATTTGGAGGGTGATGCCAATTTGTAGAAAATAGTAAAAATAATTAAAATTATCAAAAATTTATAAAAGGAGAAATGAGATTATGATAATTAAAAAATTAACAGAAGCAGAAGAAGTTGTAATGAAAGCGGTATGGGACTGTAAAAAGGAACCGGTATTGTCAGAAGTGGCAGTCAGGCTGAGGGAATATTATGAGCGGGACTGGAAGCCGCAGACCGTATCTACCTTTATGGCAAAACTTGTACAAAAGCAATATGTACAGATGAAAAGGAATGGAAAAATCTATACATATAAGGTTTTGGTAAAGGAAGAGGACTATAATAAAGCACAGTTAAAGCACTTGTATACCTTTCTGTACCGGAATAATAAGGAACAGATGAGACAGGATTTGGAAAAGCTGCAAAATGCTTAAATAGTCCTTGATTTTATGAAGCGAATAAAATATGATTATATAGTTATCAGGATATATTTTGAATCAAAAATATTATACGAGGAGGAAAAAGATATGACATATGATTTCAGGGACCCACATCCGGATTACCATGACAGCTCTTTAACAATGGTGGCATATTTCCAAGGAAAGAGAATTGTAAGGGATTCTGTAGATGATTTGTATTTTGAAATTATTCCGGCAGGAAGCTGCCAGACAGTGGATTTACTTAACATGGATAGACTTACACCAATCAGTGAACTGTCTAAGCAGGAGCAGGCAGATATTATTGAGTTTGTGAAAGACATTGATTAAAAATTGATATGCAGTGAATAAGGATTGGATTCCGATTTACGGAAATTCAGTCCTTTTTGTTGCCAGGCATATGAAAAAATGGTCCGGTGGACCAGTTTTGAGTTCATTACTTTTAAAAATTTTATAAAGTATCTTTCAGTCAGAATTATATGAAAATATAGGTTTGGGCTGTAAGGATAAATAATTAAGAGGAAGCAGATTATCTGCTTCTTTTTTTGATGAAAGGAGGGAAATGCATGAGCAAAGGAGAGCTGAAGAAAAAAATGCAATATGCCAAAATGGGCATTCTTGCATCTGTACCAGAGGCGGTTGCATTTTGTAATGCAATTGTGGCACAGGCAGCAGAATCAGTAGAAGCAACCGGTGGAAATAAGGTTACGCAAAAGGTTAAGACATCCAGTAACAGCATATGGGCAACAATGAAGCTGATTTCCATATCATTGCTTATTGTTGTGCTCGGTGTCTGCGGAATTGTATTAATGATTGGCACACAAAAGATGAAAGACGGCATCAAAGAGCATTTTTATTCCATAGCTGCAGGTGTTGCTATATTGTTTCTGGCAAAGGAAATTGCTGACTGGTGCGAAGACATATTTAGCTGAAAAGAGCAGGTACATCACAAAAAACGGAAGGTGTACCTCCCTTCCTGAGTTACATCACAGAAGCCGGAAGGGTTTTCCCTTCCGGAATACAAAAGGAGGAGGTATTAAGTGAAAGAATCCAAAAAAAGGCAGGCAGTCGCTTACTTAAGGGAAAAAAAGCTGAAGGATTTGAAGGATGAGCTTCTTATCATGAAGCTGTCCCATTTTTTGTCGATGCCAAAGGTGAGATACGGAGTTTTGGCAGGTCTGGATATTGTTTTTTTCTTTCTTGTGCAGTATGTAACGAATATTACGAAGGGTACTATCGCTGATTTAAGGAATTTAATCAGAGGGTATAGTACCTTTTCATTAACGGATATCACAAATTTTATTGATTTCCGTCATTCACCCATATGGTATGTTTTAGTGGTTTTAGGCATCATTGTTATTGATGTCCGGATTAATTTTATGATTTATACCAATTACCGTGATATAAACAGGAATCAGAAAGGTTCCACCCGCTGGTCGACAATGGAAGAAATCAGGGAACAGTATCCAACAATCCCTCTTAAATTTGAGCAGCCCTATGAGACTTATTATGGGAAAGGAGGAGTGCCAATATGCCAGTATGGCACACATTATGAACAGGAGGATATGTATGCAGAACCCAGGCTTTGTGATATTGATAAAGGAATTATATTTATTGACCGTACACCGGTGAATAACCTTATTATCGGTATTACACGTTCCGGAAAAGGAGAAATGTTTGTGTTTGTAATCATTGACATTTATTCCAGGGCAGAAAATAAATATTACAGGCTCTATTTTGAATATGGGGAAGATGGTACATATCATTTCCGCATGTATGCCTCTAATATTTACTATGATTACCGGGAGGGTGGAATCAAAAAGCAGGATATTCCGGAACTGATTGATGAGAAGACATTAAACTTTGGAAAAAAGGAGTTTTTTGAGGTTATAAATAATTATGAAATGGAACATAATGTAAAGCTGCAGCTTCCTGATGACATTAAGGCAGAGGATAACTACAGCTTTTTTGATTATATAGATGGTACTGCAAAAAATGTAATTACGGAGCTGATACCGGTATCTTATCTAAACAAGGTGAAACCGAGAAGGAATAAGGATGAACGGATAGAGTTAAAGCTGCTGTCAAGAAAAATATGTATAACAGATAAAGAAGTAAATGAAGTAATGGAATATCCGTTCATACCGGAGGATGCACAGAGTAAAAAGGATGCACTGGATAAAGCATTTTTGTATTTGGGTATGCTGCACCATCCATTTGAACAGAAATATGAAGATTACCGGGAAGCCATGGGGGTTGAATTAAAGCCGGTAAGTTACCGGGTAAATAAAACAAATGATATCAATTTTACAGACAGCTCCATGCAGATAAAAAGTGTAACGTCTGAGAAAAACAGTTTCCTTTCCAGTTCAGAAGCATACAAAGATGTTCCTATTGAGGAAGAACCGATGCTGGATGGAGTGATAGAACCGGAAAAAGAAAAAACAGATTATTTGAAACTTCTTTCTGAGGTTGCAAAAATAAACCATATTCCAGCTGTTATGAAAGTAGACAAAGGAGAAGAACAGGATTCCTTTCACTTTACCAGAAATTATCAGGCAAGCATGGTTGTGTCAGACCCAAAGCTTGAATTATTTATCGCATCCAAGCAGATATTGGAGCTGAGGGGATATCTGGTATATTGCATAAATCTGATTAATCCGTATGAGAGCAGCTGCTATAATCCCTTACAGCTTATTACAGACACATATAAGAATGGAGACCCGGCAGAGGCATCTGCCATTGCCAGGAGCCTTGCCACTTCCATATTTGCAAGTGAGGAGGGAAACGGTGAAAATGCATTTTTCTATGATAACGCAGCCTTTCTTACAGCAGCCTTGATTATGAGTGAGGTCATTGATGAACTCCGAGCCGATGAGGAGGCAAACAAGCAATATCTGCAGGAGCATATTGAGGCAACGGACCGGTTTATGAAGCTGTCACCAGAGGAAAAAAAGGAGATTTGCCGTTTAGGAAATCATCTCGAGAAATTAAAGCTTAACCGTTACCAGGAAAAAGATAAATACCAGCTGGTAATGCTGGACCGTGAGATTGCCGGGCTGGAGGAGAGATTATCCCCCTATAACTATAGACAGGAGGAATTTAAGCCAAGAAATGACAATGAAAAGAAGATTAATCTTCCGAATGTACTTCTTAAATTTACCATGCTGGCAGAAAAAACCATTGCACCGACTGTGGAGGGTGCAGAACCTAGGAATGCATTAGATGTATTTTTCCAGAACCGGGACACCCTGGATGTGGCGAGAAATCTTTATTCTGCCATTAAAATTGCCGGTGGAGAGAGGGTAAAGGGAAGTGTATATGCTACTGTATTATCTAAGCTGACAGGTTTCATGGATGACAAAATAAAGAAAATGACAGCTTATTCCAGCTTTCAGTTAGAGAATATAGGCTTTGGAGAGCGACCGGTTGCGGTGTTCATGGCGCTTCCTGATTATGATAGCAGTAACACTTTTATTCAGAGTATATTTATATCCCAGGTTTATTATGCACTGGCAAAAAAGGCAACCTCCTGTGGGGGAAAGTGTAAGAGAGAGGTAATATTCCTGCTGGATGAATTTGGTAACATTCCATGTATTAATAACATGGCATCCATGATTACAGTGTGTCTGGGAAGAAATATCCGGTTTAATCTGATTGTCCAGGCATACAGCCAGCTGGACAAGGAATATGGCGAACATGATTCGGATACCATTTACGGAAACTGTGGTAATCAGATTTATATCCAGACAGATAATTATGAAACGGCGGAGCAGTTTTCCAATCTTATTGGAAAAGAAACAATTGTAAATGTTACCCGTATGGGTGGGGAACTATCTCTGACAACACAAAAGCAGTATACAGAATCCACAGAAGAAAAACCATTGTTAAATCCAAATGAGTTAATGGAATTTGTGGAAGGAGAATGCGTGGTAAAGCGTGTAATGATGCGTAAGGACCAGTACAACAACAAGGTGAAGCCACGCCCCATCTATAATCATGATGAGACAGCCTTTCCGTTAAGGTATCAGTATATGGGAGACTGGTATAATACGGAAAACCAATGGGAAGACCTGCACGCAGACAGCTGTGCAGGCTTGGATTTGTCTTTGTATGTATCGGATTTTGATAAGATATTAAAAGATATCGAATTAAGCCTGACCGAAGAGTACCAGGCATGGTACCAGATGACTACAGAAAATTATTCAAAAAATAAGCTGTTTCCTATTGGCAGCTTTGTAAATAAGCAGGAAATTGAAAAGCGCCTGGTCACCCAGGTGGCAGAATTAAGGGATATGCCGAAGGATAAGCTTTACCAGCTGACGATAGCGGATATTGAAAAATATTATATCCGATATGAATCCAATCTTCCGGCATTCCGCCAGCGGATGTATGAGGTGTCTGACTGGTCCAGAACAGAGGAAAAAACATTGCGCTGTTACAGTTTGGAAATTATCCGGTTTCTGCAGCTGGCGCTTGGGCAAAACGCTGCAGAAGTGTGGGAGCTGTACGAGTTTGATGATGAAGAAAAGCTTTTAAATACCACGACAGAAGAGATACTTGAGATTATGGAGGAACAGGATGTTCCGGAAAACAATATCATCCAGTTTAAAACTGCTTTGGAAAAATATGAAAAGGAGGAAGCCTGATGAATGTACCATTAATAAATTCAGTTTCACTACTGGCTATAGATGCGGATAAATATATAGATATTTACCAAAAATATGAAGAATATTTTTCTAATTTTTCTATGGTAACATCCATATTGAGAAGCCTGGGCTGGCTGATTTTAAAGGGCTTGTTAAGTGTTGCCAGTATGCTGAATACCCTGGTGGATAAAATCTTTGATTTTATTAATTTTCTGGACAGTGATGAGGTAATACAGTTTTTTAATACAGTCAAGCCTTTTATATGGACGGTATTGCTGTTTGCATTGGTTTATCTGGCATATTGTTATCTCTATGCGCATGAAAAACCAAAGGGAGTAATTACCAATATTCTCCTGTTTGCAGGTACGGTAATGATTCTTCCCTATATGATGACCCAGATGAACCAGCTTGTTACATATGGACAACAAGTACTGTCATCCAATATTGGAGAAAATCGTTATGAATTATTAGTCCCTTACATAACAGACCTTGTCTATCTGGATAGCATTGATTTTGATTCCAAGCGGATTAAAAGCGGAAACAGAAACGGATTTACGGAGAAAAGCAGTGAAAATATCAAATATATTGATATCAATGAGGTTGTGGACCCGGGCGATTATGAGCTAAAAAATGAAGAGTTATTTAAGAAACAGGTTCGTTTGCAGATAAAAGAAAGCGTAGATGAATTGGAGGTTACGGATATTAAAAAAGACAAGTTCTTTTTTAAAGATACCACACCATATTATTACCGGTATCATGTAAACTTCTTTATTGCCATGATTTATTTATTTGCATTGATTCTGGTTATGGGGTTTTCTTCTATAAAGCTTGTTCAGCTGGTCTATGAGCTTGCGGCAGAGAAAATTATGGCTCCGTTTATTGCAGCAGGTGATATGACAGGAGGCCAGAAAATTCGGAAAGCGCTTATCGGAATATTAAATGCATATATCACAATACTCTGTGTATTATTTTTGCAGAAATTATTTATTCTTTCAACAGAATTTATTAACAGAACGACCTGGTCAGACAGTAGTGCAGCAAACGGATGTATAAAGGCGGTTATGATAGCAGCCGGAGCATTGTTTGTTATAGATGGACCAAACTTCTTTGAACAGATATTTGGGGTGGATGCCGGCTTGAAGTCAGTGGGACAGGCTCTGCAGAGCGCATATTATGCCAGCCAGATGGCAGGAGGAATGAAACGTGCTATAACTGGTGCGGTTGGAAAAGCAGGGGGAGCAATCGGAAAAACAGCCGGGAAAGCGGCTGGGGCAGCCGGAGCACTGCAGGGGATGAAAGATGGCGGAGTCTTTCCGTCGAATAACGAACAGGTGTCTCAGGATATGGCAATGCCCGGATTTGGACAACCGGACATTGACCCGAGTCATGCGTTGGGTGCCGGAGAGCCGGATGGAAGTTCTGAATTGCCGGGTGGAGGACAGCCAGAACTGCCAGGTGGAAATACCGGTGCTTCTACAGGACAAAAGAATGGAAATCCATCCACCAGCTCTTCAAAGAGGAAGGATACCGGCGTTCCGGGAGGAGATGGAAAGCAGAACCTTGCCGGTGGGCAAAATGGAAATGGAGCGGATAACAATGCAGATGTCAATAATGCCATAAATGATGCTATAAATAATGCTTCCGCTGATGGTACGGGACAGGGAGGCTATGCCGGGCAGGATGTGAAGGATAACGATAATCTTACAGGCTGGGCAATGCGTAATACCAGGGCAGGACGGTATTTATCCGGCAGTTATGAAAAAGGCAAGTCCTTTGGACATGCAGCTGCTAACAGTATTAATAACAGAAAACGGAAAAAGGAGAATAAGGCATCAGATATACCGGAGCCGCCAAACCAGATGAATAGGGATAATCTGAAGCAATAGAAAAGAGGAAGTGAGTGAAATGAAACAGTTTACAACAATTAAGGAGTTAGAGACGCCGGTTAAGGTAACACGTTTTTTATTTTTTTATGACCTTTTATTTATATGCATTTATGCCTTTGTATCTTATGAGCTTCTGGTGAAGCTTGTGTACAGTAAGCTGCAGGAGGTATATCTAATAAACTGTGTCATATGGGGAATATATTTTATTCTTCCTGCCATGGGGAATCCGAAAAGAAAGAACTGGCAGAACATAATGAATACCTTGATTAATATGAATACCGGGAAAACTTATTATAGTATGAAAAAGG
>JAXVOW010000033.1:0-4111 GCA_037301995.1 bacterium
TCTGACTGCATCCGTAAATAATGCCTTCTTAAGCAGCGGCAGTCCCTTTGAAGAGGTTTTCAGATACTCTAACCGATTTGTATCCCTTGCGGCAATTCCCAGAAATACATAGGTGTCCAGCATATATTCCACCATAATTACCATACCGCAGGTCAATCCGATACAGACAAATGAAAAATATGTGACAAATCGATTTAACGCATAAATTTCTCCTATCACAAGCAGCGGATACAGTATATAGATACACCATTTTACCCAGGCTCTGGGCAAAAACATATGATAACTTTTAATTGCTTCCTTCATAACCATCTCACCTCGATTCTAACAGCCGCCCTAAACCTGCAGGTGTGTATATTTTTTCATCACTGCCACACTAATCTGGGAAAGCGTCGGGGTTTCCGTTGCAATATCCAGCCCCGCCAGCTTATCTAAATCCTCTGACAGGCAAAGGCCTTCAAATCCATACGGATTTTTTTGAAGCCCTAAGAGAATATCCTTTACCTGATTTTCCTCCGATGGTTCTCCCTTAACCAGGATATATTTTTCCTTTAACTCCTCCACAAAGCCCTGTTCTACAATCCTGCCCTGTTCCATGATTATGGCATAGTCTGTCACATTTTCCATATCTGCAATATTATGAGTTGAGAAAAATACCGTCTTTTTGCCATTCCCCTCCTCTATATATTCCCGAATCATGGCACACAGCTTATCCCGCATTAACGGGTCAAGCGGGGATGCCGGTTCATCCAAAAGAAGCATCCGGGTATCTCTTGCAAATACTGCCGCCAGCATTGTCTTCATCTTCATACCATCTGACAGCTTATTGATACTTTTTCCCTCCTTGCTGACACCTAAATCCCGGCAGAGCTGCTCATACCGCTCCCTGTGAAACTGTTCAAACAAAAGCTCACTGACCTCCCCCACTGCACCAATGGTCCAATGCGGCATAAAATAATTACCCGGTCCCGTATAGCCAATGTTTTCACGAATCTCCTTATCTTCCAGCTCTCCATCAAAATAAGTAAGCTTTCCCTTATAATCCAGCCGGACTCCTGCAAGAATATTAAGCAGGGTGCTTTTCCCTGCACCATTTTCTCCAATTAAGGCGGTGGCAAAGCCCTCCGGAATCTCCAGGGCAGGAATGTTTAATTCAAACCCCTTAAATTTCTTTGTTATACTCTGCATTGTAATTGCTGCCTGCTCTTTCATATCTGACTCCTTCCCGGAATAATTCCATTTTCCTGTACCGGAACTATTCATTCCTTCTTAAAATCACATTTTCTCATTATAACGTTAATACTGCTTTAATTCTCTGCTTCCAGAAGCATTTTTAAAACCTCCACCAGTTCCCCATTGGAAATACCGGCAATCCTCGCAGCGGATATGGCATCGGTCAGATGCTCCTCCATTTTCCGCATATGCTGCTCCTTCAGCATTTCACTGTCCTGTGCATTGACATAATAACCCTTTCCCTGTACTGCTGTTATCAAGCCCTGCTTCTCTAACTCTTCATAAGCCTTCATTGTTGTAATCACACTGATTCGCAAATCCTTCGCCAGCCCCCGGATTGAGGGAAGATATTCCCCCTGTTTCATTTTTCCGGTTAAGATATCCTCCTTAAACTGTGTTGCAATCTGCTGGTAAATAGGAATGCCGGAATTTTGTAATATTTTCATCTCTACCTCCTAATATTTCTTACAGTCATGTGCCTGCTCCTCACTGTTTATATGTTATATATACACCATAAACAGTTTTGTGTCAACTGTTATTATAAAAAATGTAAAAAGGATATCACACTTCATAAAAATAAAACAGGCACCAACCTACTGGTTGATGCCTGTAATTCTCCCTTACAATACCGATTTCATACTGCTTATAAAAACTTCTCTTTCTTATACCGTTCAAAAAAGCCCTTTGTCTCTTTTACCACAACTCCGCTCAGGGCAAATATAGCAATCATATTTGGTAACGCCATCAGTCCGTTAAAAATATCTGCAATGGTCCACACCGCCTTCACTGTCATATACGGTCCGATAAATACTGCAATTATGTATAGCCAGCGGTAAACCAGAATTGATTTTTGCTTTCCACCAGAAAGGTATTCGAGACAACGCTCTGAATAATAATCCCATCCGAGAATCGTTGTAAATGCAAAGAACACCAGACACAGCATCAGCAAAAATGCCGATAGCTCCCCGGGAATCGGAAGACCCTGCTGAAACGCATATGTAGTAACACCAACACCTTCTAATCCCTCCACCTGCCAGGCTCCCGTCAAAACAATGGAAAGTCCGGTCATGGTACAGATAACAATGGTATCAATAAAGGTTCCGGTCATGGAAATCAAGCCCTGGCGGACAGGCTCCTTCGTCTTTGCTGCCGCCGCCGCAATTGGTGCCGAACCAAGACCTGCCTCATTGGAAAAGATACCCCGCGCAACACCCTTCTGCATTGCGATTATAAAACTGCCCACTACACCGCCTGTAACAGCTGACGGATTAAATGCGCCTCTCACAATTGTAACAATAGCATCCGGTATCGCTCTGAAATTGCAGATAAGTAAAACCACACAAATCACCACATAAATGATTGCCATAAAGGGTACCACAACCTGTGAGACATTGGTAATCCTTTTAATTCCACCAATTAGAACAAGCGCCACACAAACACTTAAAATCAGGGATGCAATGACAACAGTCCAGGAATACTCACCAATTCCCGGAATAGTAACCGTCCATTTCATATCCGGGTCAAAAAACGAATTTATCGCAGATGAAATACCGTTCACCTGGGAAAAGGTTCCGATTCCAAACAATCCCACACAAATGCCAAAAAACGCAAAAATTTTTGCAAGCCATTTCCACTTCTCGCCCATACCGCGCTCAATATAATAAAACGGTCCTCCAAGGGCGTGGTTCTCTTCATCCACCACACGGTATTTTACTGCCAGCAAACCCTCTGCATACTTTGTCGCCATGCCAAAAAATGCCGCAAGCTCCATCCAGAATAATGCACCCGGACCTCCGGTTCCAATTGCCGTTGCCACACCAACAATATTACCGGTTCCGATTGTGGCAGAAAGCGCCGTACACAGCGCACCAAAGGAGGTAACCTCACCCTCTCCGTTTTCCTCATTTTTTACCATCCATTTTAATGCCAATGGCAGCTTGCGTATTTGCAGGATGCCCATACGGACAGTTAAATAAATACCTCCTGCCAGTATCAGCACCATAAGCGGCGGTCCCCAGACAAAATCTTTTACACTCTGTAAAAATTTATTAATTGTATCCCACATTTTCCTTTTCCTCTGTTAATCTTATTAATATGCGCGTCCGAAATATACCATTTTCTTTGCCGGTTTTCCGCAATGTACGCATACCGTTCCCAGCTCCTCCTGAACAAACGGCATACAGCGGGTAGACGCTCCCGTCTCCTCTTTAATGGCTTCCTCACAGGCAGTTTCACCGCACCACATAGCTTTTACAAAGCCCTGCTTGTTCTCGATAATATCTGTAAACTCCTCCCACGTAACGGCGGCATGTGTATTTTTTTCACGGTGTGCAAGAGCCTTTTCATACATATCCTGCTGAATGGTTTCCAGGAGCTCTCCAACCCTTCCCTCTATTTCATCCAGAGATACCTCCATCTTCTCTCCGGTGTCACGGCGTACCAGCAATGCCTTATTCGCCTCAATATCCCTTGGACCGATTTCCACACGAATCGGGATTCCACGCATTTCCTGCTCTGCAAATTTCCAACCCGGATTCTTGTCAGAATCATCTACCTTTACTCTGTAGGCAGACAGCTTTTCCTTCAGCTCTGACGCCTTCTCCAGAACGCCTTCCTTTTTCTGCATAATCGGAACAATCATCACCTGGGTAGGCGCCACCTTAGGAGGTAACACCAGACCGGAATTGTCTCCATGTACCATAATGATGGCACCAATCAGTCTTGTGGTCATACCCCATGAGGTCTGATGTACATACTCTAATTTGTTATCCTTGCTTGTATACTGGATTCCAAATGCCCTGGCAAAGCCATCTCCAAAATTATGGCTGGTACCAGACTGCAACGCCTTGCCGTCATGCATTAACGCTTCAATCGTATAGGT
>JAXVOW010000034.1:0-2325 GCA_037301995.1 bacterium
TTCTCTGCTGTAATAAGACCAGGTAATCCGGTTCATAAGAAATTCTTCCTGCTCTTTTTTCCGAACATTCCGGGAAAGGTGGAAGTCGAGCACAATTTCCCCCTCCGTCTTTATGCCAAACAGCACATCATGCCCAATATAGCAAATGTGGGACTGCCCTTTTTCCTCCTGTTGTACCTTAACCGGAAATTCCATGGGACGGCTGATACAGCCGGTGGTTCCATTGACATAATACACACGGTTTAATCTGGCAGAGGATACATATAGCGCTTCCTGGGTTTCAAAAATCACCGTTTTCCCTCCCTCTGTCTTACCGATTAGCCTTTCCCCTTCCTTTACCCAGCTGCCCTGTACCTCCTCATTTACAGTGGAAAAAGTAACATAACCTGCCGCCTCATCTGGCGGCAGCGGTTCAAGCCCCAGCAGATTATAAAACTGCAGCTGGTATTTTGAGGGAAGCCTGTAAAACCGCTTTAATGTGTCACCCATCATATCAGCAAAGACCAGTCCGAGAGCCGTTCCCATATCCGGCTGCTCTGTGTCAAAGCTCCATTCCGGTGTATAGGAAAGGGAACGGCTTTTTATTGTGTTAACTGTGTCATCAGACTGCTCCTTCAGAAAATCAGATACTGCCACTTTTTTCCCTCCTAATTAATCTTTACCATGGAACCTTTTATCTCTGTCATTCTGCCACCGTCTATTTTCATGGAACCACCTGCCTTCAGCTCCGTCATATCTCCTTCCATTTCCAGCTTCTGTGTCTGTATGCGGAAATTCTGTGTTCCCTTTTCCTCAATCCGGTCTGCCTCTATGGTAATCTTTTTTCCGCCATCCATTACCACAACATCCCTTTCACCGGCAGTCAGTACAATCTTATTTCTCGCAAGGATATGCAAGCTGCCTTCTGCCACATCTATCTTGAATCCGTTTTCTTCTTTTTCATCAAACAGGGAGATACATTGTGCCGCATCATCCATTTCCATATGCATCCTGTTCCTGGTGAAAATCTGTATCTTGGCAGATTCTTCGTCGTCATCAAACACAATCTCATGGTTGCCCCTTGTCCGGATTCTCTTTATGGTATTCTTTTCTCCAGCCGTATCGGCAGGCGGGGTGTCTGCCTGGTTCCACAGATTTCCCATAACGATAAGACTGTTCTCATCTCCCGCCAGACTTCCCACCACAACCTCCGTATTCACCTCCGGATGAAAATAAAAGCCATAGCCATTTCCACAATAGGGATTTAAAACCGGCAGCCATTTTGTTTTGTTTTTTCCTTCCTCGCCTGTCAGAAACTGCACCAGAACCTTTCCCGGCTGCTCCTCATTCCAGTTTTCCTTTACCACTGCCCGCATAATATTTTTGTTTTTGCCGGACACATACGGTTCCCTTCTTTTTTCATCCTCTGTCCATCTGTCAGCCCCTTCTCCAACCGTAAAGCTTGTAGTAAATCCATCACTGCCAAAGCTATGGCTCACATCCCGGATATAATAGACCCCTTCATCTGAGGCATCCAGGCCCTTTATCTCAATATATCTTCCCGGAACAATTTCCGGAAGACCCACCAGGCTGCCGCTTGCCGTCTCACTCTTCTTTTTCTTTTCTGCCATCTTTTTGTCAAGCCAGCTGCCCAGAGTATCCAAATCCATTCCCTCTCCAAGCTCCCATTCCTCTATCTGGATTTCTGCAGTCAACGATGGGGTACCCACCTCCGTCTTAATTTCCGATGAAAGCATATTTCCTGTCTTATTGCTCTGGCAGCTATATACCTTCACCTGCTCATTACAATAGGACTTTCCTCTTTGAAAGGAAATCAGATTTGTTCCCCAATGCAGCTGTAAAAAAACAGGCTCCCCTTTATTCGGCTCTTTAAAATACACATCTCCCCCCACTACAAAAAATTCCCTGTTTGCCCTGTGACATAGCTCGTTTTTAATAAAATCATAATCTGTGCCATTTTGTCTCAGCTGTTCCTTTTTTTCAACCGCATCTACATGCAGCTCATCGTACAGGCTGCTGTACTTATCAAGAATCCTGCAAAAAAGATTGGAATAGGTATCTTCATTGTGCTTACATTTTTCTCTCTTATTTTTCATCAGCAGCTTTCTTAAGTCTACCGCGGTAACAGAAATCACGGGCATACCCTGGTAACTGGTTCTATACTCTGTCACATAGCCCTTGAAAACCGTTGTAAGATTAGAGCCATAGCCTAATGCCACCTTAATTATAGTCCCCACCTTAAAGCTATCCTTTACCTCTTGCTTAACACTATGGCTTGCCAAATCAAATGCATTTACAATCTCTAAGCGCAGTCCCGCCGTCTCC
>JAXVOW010000035.1:0-7767 GCA_037301995.1 bacterium
AATGAATAACCTGGAAGGGTGTGCAAGGCTTATGGAAACCTGTATCAGGGAACTGGGAGACAGCTCCCTTGTACAGTACTGCATAGGGAATATGTGTTGTTTTTATGGGAATGAAGGTTATATTGAGGATGCATATAAATATTTTAAGCTGGCACTGGAAAGGGACGAGGGGGACTATCTGATATACCGCTCTATGGGTTTGATTTACTTAGAGCATGGCATGTATGAAAAAGCGGAGAAAATGTTTTCAAAGGGATTGGAGATTGATGTGGAAAACAAAAGCTCCATATGCGGGCCTTATCTTCTGGCAATTGGAAAGAGGGATGATATCACGAAGCCTGAATATCGGAAATACGTTGATACTGCCACTGCCCAGTTTGAAAGTGCCGACACCTCTTATGGATATGAAAAGAAAGCGCAGTTTTACCGCAGTATAAAGAAATATGATGAAGCGTTACGCTATATTGATATGGCAATAAATGAAAAAAGAGGAATTATGAGCTGCTTTATTGAGTCTCCCTTTGCATGGAGTGAGAAGGGGGATATTTATGCAGATATGGGGGAATATGAAAAAGCAGTTGAATGCTATGGGAGGGCGCTTGAGATATTCGGACATAATGCACTGTATGAGGAATGCATCAGGCAGTACCAGGAAGCACAGCGGGAAGCATTGAAAAAATGATTGTGATGCTGTACTATATTGTCACAAGAAAACAGATAGGAGTAAGCATATGGAAAAGGCAAAAATACTGAACAACAAATTATTTTTATATCTGACGGAATTTTTTTCCGGCATGTCTGTAATGGCAGTGGAGCTGGGAGCCAGCAGGCTGCTGGCTCCGTATTTCAGCTCTTCCCAGATTGTCTGGACGATTATTATTGGAACCATTATGATTGCCATGGCGCTGGGAAATATATACGGCGGGAAAAGTGCCGATAAGGACCCGAATCCGGACAAGCTGTACAGGCGGATTTTGATTGCGGCAATCTGGATTGCACTGATTCCTGTGGCAGGCAAATATATCATACTGGGGATTTCGGCAGTTCTGGTTTTTACTGTCAACAGTAACTTTTTAATCATAGCAGCCTTTGCCGCCTGCATGGTCATCTTTGTATTTCCACTGTTCCTGCTTGGAACGGTTACGCCATCCCTTGCAAAATATTCTGTGGAGAACTTAGAGGAGAGCGGCAAGGTTGTGGGCACGCTAGGCGCATATAATACCATCGGAAGCATTATCGGAACATTTATGCCAACCTTTGTCACAATTCCTGCGGTGGGAACCTCTGTGACCTTTCTGATATTTGCCGGGATTCTGCTTTTGCTGGTGGCAGTATATTTTGTGAATGCAAAAAGAGGAATCAAGAGGGTGGCGGTGGCAGTACTGGCATTTGTCCTGTGCTGTGTGCTGGGATATTCCAATTCCTTTGCCTTCTGGGAAGATGACCTGACATATGAGGGAGAGTCGGTTTACAATTACCTGCAGGTAAAGGAGAACGACAACCGGGTGATTCTTTCCACAAATGTGCTGTTTGGCGTCCAGTCTGTTTATATGAAGCAGGAGGGGCTCACCGGTATGTACTATGACTACGCAATGGCAGCACCCCTTATGGTTGCGGATAAAAAACCGGAGGAAATGAATGTCCTCATACTGGGGATGGGCACCGGAACCTATGCGACCCAGTGTAAGAAATTCTTTGGGGATATGTCGGTGGAAGGTGTGGAGATTGATGATAAGATTATCGGGCTTTCCAGGGAGTATTTTGCGCTGCCGGACAGTGTTAGGGTAACCTCCTATGACGGAAGGGCATATCTCAATGCAGATGACAGAACCTATGACGTTATTATGGTAGATGCTTACCAGGACATTACGATACCATTCCAGATGTCATCCGTGGAGTTTTTTACTCTGGTGAAGGAGCATTTGAATGAAAATGGAGTCATGGTGGTGAACATGAATATGCGGGGAACGGAGGAAGGAAATATCAACCAGTATTTATCTGATACCATTGCCTCTGTTTTTGAAAGTGTAGAGACTGTGGATGTAAAGGGAAGTACAAACCGCGAGCTGTTTGCATCTAACAACGGTGCAATGCTTAATGTGATGGAAGGGAACATGGAGAGCCTTGACGATGTGCAGTTAAAGGAGCTGATGGCACAGGTTAAAGAGAACTGTACCACATACGAGGCGGGAACGTATATTATGACAGATGACAAGGCTCCGGTGGAGCTGCTGGGCATGCAGGTAATAGATTCACTGATACAGGATGAGGTACAGTACTATAAGGGGATTTATGAGGAACAGGGACTTAGAGGACTTTTGGATATTTTATAGAGGGCTGTAGGAAAGCGGTAGAAAATAAATCTATAATAGAGAAAAGGAATCATGATATCTTGCATAAATATCTGTATGCGAATGGTAACTTTGTTGTTGATATGATTGGAGGACTGCTTAAGGATATTATGAAAAGAAGGTAATGGTAAAATAAAGCTTGACGAAAGTCGTTTAGAGATTTTCATCAAGCTTTTTATAATTATCGGCAAAGAACCCGACAACTTCAGTTTTTGGGATTGTGTATGTAGTTATAATATTATTGCTAAGAGTATGCCAAGCAAGAATATACAAGGAAGACAACAACATAAAACATCAACGATGATTCCCTTGTTGTATACATTGTCTTTATATAAAAAATCTTTTGGATTTTCGGGGTTCACTAGTAATATAATATGTTGTCCGATTTCAAAGGAAACGAGTGAGGAATAGAATGCTGAATCGATAATATAGTTGGTATTTTCATTTGTTTCTGCAAATATTGGTTTATATACCATGCCACCTCGCGCTGTTTTTTTTTCTAGTATTTCAATGACTTGGACAGATAGTTGTTTTTTGCATTTTTTTCTTTTGCTACTCCATTTTTTATATTTAGAAATGCATAGTGCACACCATGCAGTTAAAAAAATAACTCCAAATCCCAATGTGATAACATAATTAAACATAATTAATACCTTTCTTGTGATACTATAATAAAATTAGTTACTTCTATGGTATATAGCTTCCCATGCATTATATGTTATGTTCCATGTGCTAGTGATTGCATCTATATTATTCGTATATATGTTACCTAATGGTATGGTTGGAAATGTTTGAGACATTGACACATGTCCTTCTGCTACGGTTCCTTCTCCACCGATACCAATGCCTGCATAACCACCTACTGGCTTCATGTCATTTCCTTCCCCAGCTGATAGAAGACCAGCACTGACTATTAGTCCTTCTCCCAAACTACCACCTATATCTGTACCAAATCCTTCTACTTCATATATACTTTCCATACCAGGATAAACTGCCACATAAGCTGTGCCATCTGCAGATACCCCGACTTCTCCTCCTGCGCCTCCGGAAAATTGTAAACCTATATTGCCATTCATGTCTACTACTAATTGCACTGAACCACATAAATAGCCACCGGCACCAAGACTTCCTGATAAGCCAATAGCAACAACACCATCTATTTCAGTTGCATCTTGAATTGCCTGAATTATGTCATCGTATTTACTTTCAAAGTCGTTCATGTAATTATTAACAGATTCCATAAGTTTATCGAGTTGTTCAGTGAAATTACCATTATTATTTGTGTTGTCGTTTGTGAAATTTGAAATGGATTCATTTGACTGATTGTTATATATTTTATTTTCTGTATTCTTATAGTATGTACTAATACAATCAAGTGTGTGGCTGAGTTTTTTGATATTATCCAGTTCTGTTTCCAATTCAGAAATAACAGTTTTCAGTGTTGCACATACACTCCTATAAACAATCATTTGACAAAGCGATTTTTCTATGCTTTCAATGCGTTGTTTTTCGGCAAGCAATTCTTTATGCCTCAAATTAATTTCGTTAACTTCTTTTGTTAGTATGTCACAATTGACAGAAAAATTACTCATTATCATTGCTCCTTTATTGTAGTTTGTTTATGAAACTATATTAGCATATAAATAAGAAAAGAGATATTTTTTAGATAGATAACCAGTTTTTTGGATGAATAACCAGTTTTATTTTTCATTTCAGCGACGAAGATGAACCGCATCAATCTGGTAGAACACAATGGTCAGGATACCCAGTATGAGTATAATGCAAGAATGATTGCAGAAGCGATAAATGCGTATACTGAGCCGGAACTGTTATCAAATATTTCCACATATATTTTACGTCATATTGCTAGTACCTGAATGGCAGAACGGGGCATCTGACATATTATAAAAACTTCTTAAAACATATAAAATCCCCCCAAACCTTACAAAATCGTAAGCGAAATGTAAGCTACATCAATGGCACAAAATCCTTCAAAAGACTATTATGCAGATAAAGCAATTCCCTGTGGATTGTGATGGAAAAATACTGCATAAGGAGGGAAGCGGTTATGAGCCATAAGAAGAAAAAAAGGAAAGGCTGGATGGTGGTAAAATGTGCATTTATCATTTTTCTTATACTGTTGTTTATGGGAAAAAGAAAACGGGTGACGCATTATGACAGCCGGACATAGCAGTGGGAGATAACCGGAAGGTTGTCCTGCCTTTCCGGCTGGATTATAATAAAAACAGATAATTGAGGAGTAGAAAGGAAAACAAAATGGAACATATATTGGAAGTAAAACAAATTGAAAAATATTATGGAAATAAATCAAATCTGACAAAGGCGATTGATAACATCAGCTTCAATGTAGACGAGGGTGAATTTGTGGGAATCATGGGAGCCAGTGGAAGCGGGAAAACTACGCTTTTGAACTGCATTTCCACGATTGACAGGGTGACAGCAGGGCATATCTTAATTGATGGTGAGGATATTACGAAGCTTAAGGGGAAACGGCTGAATAAATTCCGCCGGGAGGAGCTGGGATTTATCTTCCAGGATTTCAACCTGCTGGATACGCTGACGGCTTACGATAACATTGCGCTGGCACTTACCATCCAGAAGGTAAACCCTGTTGAAATTGACCAGAGGGTCAAGAAGATTGCAAAGAAGCTGGAAATTATAGATATTCTTAACAAATATCCCTATCAGGTATCCGGAGGGCAGAAGCAGAGAATTGCATCGGCAAGAGCCATCATTACCAATCCGAAGCTTATTCTGGCGGATGAGCCAACCGGAGCACTGGACTCCAAATCTGCAAGGCAGCTTTTGGAGAGCTTTGAGACATTAAATGAAAAGCTGGGTGCCACTATTTTAATGGTAACCCATGATGCCTTTACCGCAAGCTATGCGGAGCGGATTTTGTTCATCAAGGACGGACTGATTTTTAATGAGATTGTAAAGGGCAGTGATACGAGAAAACAGTTCTTTGAAAAGATTATAGAGATTGTCACTCTTCTTGGAGGTGAATTGAACGATGTTATTTAAGCTTTCGGTTAAGAATATAAGAAAGAGTATTAAGGATTATGTGGTATATTTTCTGACACTGATTATAGGTGTTGCCATATTCTATATGTTCAACTCTCTGGACAGCCAGGAGGCAATGCTTACGGTAAACGGTTCTACAAGAGAAATCATAAAGCTGATGGTGCAGATGATAGCCTGGGTATCGGTATTTGTGGCGGTTGTACTGGGATTTTTGATTATATATGCCAACAATTTTTTGATTAAGAGGAGAAAAAAGGAATTTGGTCTGTATATGACCCTTGGAATGGGAAAATGGCAGATATCAAAAATTCTACTAATTGAAACCATTTTTGTGGGACTGTTGTCGCTGGTGGTGGGCATGCTGATAGGTGTGTTTGGCTCACAGCTGATGTCAATTTTAGTGGCGAAGCTGTTTAAGGCGGATATGAGTAAATACGAGTTTGTGTTTTCAAAGGCGGCAGCCTTAAAGACCTGCCTGTATTTTGGAGTCATGTACATTGCGGTCATGCTGTTTAACACAGTGATGATTTCGAAATATAAGCTGATAGATTTGCTGACGGCAATCAAAAAAAATGAAAAGATAAAGATGAAAAATCCTGTTTTGTGCTTTGCGGTATTTTTAGCATCAGCAGGCGTGCTGGGATATGCGTATTATCTGGTAACGGGTGGTGCCAGCAGTGTAAACTCAGCGGAAAAATTATTAAAGCCCATTGCCATGGGTGTGGCGGCTACTTTTTTGATTTTCTGGTCATTGTCGGGATTTGTTTTACAAATTGTACAATCCAGCAAAAAAATCTATTTAAAGGGAACGAATCTATTTGTACTGCGGCAACTTCACAATAAAATTAACACCATGGTAGCCACAATGACGGTAATCTGTCTGCTGCTTTTTATGACAATATCAGTGCTGTCCTCTGCGTTATCCTTAAATTATGTACTGACGCAGGATTTGGAGGAAATGACACCGGTAGATATCAATTTATATAAAACTGCAAACCTGCCGGAGGGGGATGATTATACAGAGGAGCAGATTGCGGATTCCAGGGTATGGATTAGTGATACCTTAAAAAACAACGGTTTTGACATGAACCTGTTAAAGGATGTGATGGAACTGGAAACCTATGCCACCAATGACCTGACATGGAAGGATTCCCTAAGCAGTATATATGATGAAGTAAAAAAGGAGTATCCAAATCTCATGTATGATACAGCAGAAACCATTGTAAAAATATCGGATTATAACAGGGTTGCAGACTTATACGGATTGCAGCGATATGAGCTGAAGGACAATGAGTATATTGTATTATGTGATTTTGATAGTATGAAAAATATACGTGACAGGGCACTTTTAAAGGACAACCGGATTACCATTGCAGGGAAGGAATATGTTTCCAGGTTTAAGGAATGCCAGTCCGGCTTTATCATGATGTCAACCAGCCATACAAATATGGGAATCATACTGGTTCCGGACAGCTGTGGCCTTACGGAAGAGATGAAGGAAAGGTATTGTCTGATTGCCAACTATAATGCAGATACGAAAGAGGATAAGGAGCAGATAGAGGGTCTTTTTACCAATTATAGCGCCTTTGGAGAAGGGGGGGAATCAGAGCTTATCTCCAATATTGTAGAAAAGGGAATTCAGCTGGATGGTATGACAAAGCTTTCTCTTATTGAATCCAGCAGTGGAATCGCAACAATCATAACATTTATTGCCATTTATTTAGGCGTTATCTTTCTGCTTACAAGCTCTGCCATATTAGCCTTAAAGGAGCTTACCGAAAATTCAGATAACAGGCAGAGATACATGATACTCCGTAAAATGGGTGTGGATGAGGATATGCTTAACAGAACCTTATTTAAGCAGATTGCCATTTTCTTTTTATTGCCGTTGGTGCTGGCAGTTATACACTCGGTGTTTGGAATACA
Organism: bacterium; assembly: GCA_037301995.1. Taxonomy (GTDB): domain Bacteria; phylum Bacillota; class Clostridia; order Lachnospirales; family Lachnospiraceae; genus CAG-590. Next base: position 7,323 of record JAXVOW010000035.1, read on the forward strand.
GTTTGCCCTGCAGCTTGCATCTGTGGCGGTGAAGCCGAAAGCTATGCTGCCGTCCGTTGTTGCAACTGTGGTATGCCTGGTGGTGATTTACGGAGGATATTTTTGGGCAACCTATGCAGGAAGTAAAAACATTATCAAAGAGGTGTAAAAGCAATACAAGGCCAGCTGTTAAAACAGTTTTTTTCCGAATCGTGTGGTTGCAATTTTGCATATTTCATACTATACTAATCTGGCACGTATAAATGAAAGTGTTGTTTGATATTTATTTACCGGAAAACAGAGTCTGTTATCCGGGAGGAAGGAGATTTTAGAAATGAGTGGAAGAGAAGGAGAAGAATTGAAAGGGGTAACCTTATTGGGAAACCAGGGTACAAAATACCCACAGGATTATGCGCCGGAGATTTTGGAAACCTTTTTAAATAAGCATCCGGATAACGATTATTTT
>JAXVOW010000036.1:0-13884 GCA_037301995.1 bacterium
TGACAAAAGCCACCACGAATAAATCTAAGCTGTTCAGCGGCTCCGATATCCAGTCTATTGTAAAAAAGGCAATTGTAGACAGGTTAAAGGGGATTTACCATGTCAGCTGGTTTGAAGAAAATGGTGCACAATATCCAATCCGTGTATTTATCCTGAAGGATATTGTTACCATTGCGCTGGACACCTCCGGAACCTCCCTTCACAAGCGCGGATACCGGCAGCTGGTGGGAAAGGCACCTATTTCCGAAACTCTGGCGGCAGCCCTTATCATGCTGACACCCTGGAACCGGGACCGGATATTAATTGACCCCTTTTGCGGCAGTGGAACCTTTCCCATTGAGGCTGCCATGATTGGAGCCAATATTGCACCGGGAATGAACCGGGAGTTTATTGCGGAAAACTGGAAAAATATTGCGCCAAGGAAAATCTGGTATGATGCCGTAACAGAAGCGGAGGACTTGATTTTGCGGGATATCAGCATGAATATTCAGGGGTATGATATAGATGGAGGCATTATCAAATGTGCCATGCAAAATGCGAAGGCTGCGGGAGTGGAGGAATATATCCATTTTCAGCAGCGGGACATGCGGGAGCTTTCCAGCCCTAAAAAATATGGGTTTATTATAACAAATCCGCCATATGGGGAACGGCTGGAGGATAAGGCAGACCTGCCAAAGCTTTACAGGGATATCGGAAAGAGCTTTGATAAGCTGGATACATGGTCGAAATATATTATCACCTCCTATGAGGATGCAGAGCGTTATCTTGGCAGAAAGGCGATAAAAAACCGTAAGATATACAACGGTATGATTAAATCTTATTACTATCAGTATTTGGGACCGAAGCCGCCGAGAAGACCAAGGCCAGTGGAAGAGGAATAACATAGATTTATTATATGGGATTGAAAGTGGAAAACGAACAGGTCATATGACATTTGGAGAACAGAAAGGGATATACGATGAAAAAATTGATTTTTGCCACGGGCAATGAGGGAAAGATGAAAGAAATCCGGATGATTCTCGGAGATTTGGATTATGAAATTTTATCCATGAAGGAGGCAGGGATTACAGCCGATATTGTTGAGGATGGTAAGAGCTTTGAGGAAAATGCAATCATCAAGGCAACCGCAATCAGTAAGATTGCCAATTGTCTGGTGCTGGCAGATGATTCGGGTTTGGAGGTAGACTATATGGATAAAATGCCGGGTATCTTTTCGGCGAGATGGCTTGGTGAGGACACCTCCTATGCGGTAAAAAATCAGAAAATTATTGAAAATCTTTCCGGGGTGCCGGATGACAAACGTACGGCAAGATTCGTCTGCGCCATTGCGGCGGCATTTCCGGATGGACGAGTTGTAACGAAACGTGGTACAATAGAAGGAATTATCGGCTATGAGGAGCGGGGAGAAAATGGCTTTGGCTATGACCCGATTTTCTTTCTGCCGGAGTATGGTAAGACCACGGCGGAGCTTTCTCCGGAGGAAAAAAATAAAATCAGCCACCGTGGTAAGGCACTTCAAATGATTAAGGATGAGTTGCAGGACAGATAGGAAGAGAAAAAGGACGAGGAGATAGAAATGCGCATACTGGTGATTAGTGATTCCCATGGTAAAAATGATGACGTAAAACAGGTATTAGAGCAGGTGGGCGATATTGACATGTTTATCCACCTGGGCGATATCGAGCGCGGACCGGAATATATCAGAGGCCTGGCGAAATGTGAAACCCACATGATAGCGGGCAATAATGATTATGATATTGATTTGCCGGATACGGATTCTTTTATGATAGCGGATAAAAGGGTTTTTATTACCCATGGACACCGGTTTTATGTAGGCTCCGGTGTGGAGCATTTAAGGCAGTATGCGATAGATAACGGATATGACATTGTGATGTATGGGCACACCCATGTACCCTTTCTGGATATAGGGGATGATGTGACAATCTTAAATCCTGGCAGCATTTCTTATCCGAGACAGGATGGCAGAAAGCATACTTTTATGATGATAGAGGTGGACAGCAAGGGAGAATTTCATTACTCCCAGGGATTATTGAAATCTTCTCTGCGGGATTTTTACGAGGGATTTTATTAAAAAGGTGTTAAAGGGATAAATATTTATGAAAAAAGGTCAGATTTGCGAAGGGGTAGTGGAGCGATATGGCTTCCCCAACAAAGGATATGTGAATATAGAGAACAGGGAGATTTGCATCAAGGGTGCACTGAAGGGACAGAGGGTGCAGTTCTCTGTGAAAAAGCTTAGAAAGGGCAGCGGTGAGGGCAGATTATTACAGGTACTAGAGCAGTCGCCTATCGAGGATGCGGAACCAATCTGTCCGCATTTTGGAGCGTGCGGAGGCTGTACTTACCAGACCATGAGCTACAATAATCAGTTGAAATTGAAGGAAGAGCAGGTAAAGACGCTGCTGGACGGGGTTGTCTCGGACTATACCTGGGAGGGCATTAAGGGGAGTCCTGTACAGGAGGCATACCGCAATAAGATGGAGTTTTCCTTTGGCGATGCCTTTAAGGATGGACCGTTGGCGCTTGGCATGCACAAAAAGGGAAGCTTTCATGATATTGTTACGGTGGATAAATGTAAGCTGGTAGATGAGGACTATAATAAGATTTTGCGCGCAGTGCTTGATTTTTACACAGAAAAGCAGGTTCCGTTTTATAAGAAAATGAAGCATGTGGGGGTGCTCCGGCACCTGGTAATCCGTCAGTCGGCAGACAGCAGGGATATACTGGTAAATCTGGTGACTACAACACAGGATAAGGACACGGCAGAGCATTTAGATACAGAGAAGCTTGCGGAGAGCCTGTATCTTGAGGAGTGGAAGGAATGCTTATTGTCATTGGATTTGCACGGCAAAATTGTTGGGATTTTGCATACACATAATGACAGCCTGTCGGATGCCGTGATTCCGGAGAAGGTTATCACGCTGTACGGACAGGATTATATATATGAGAAAATATTAGGGCTGACCTTTAAAATATCACCATTTTCATTTTTCCAGACCAACACGAAGGGGGCAGAGGTGCTTTACGAGACGGCACGGTCTTATATCGGAGAGACAAAGGATAAAGTGATATTTGACCTTTACAGTGGAACAGGAACCATTGCCCAGATGCTTGCTCCGGTGGCAAAAAAGGTGATTGGTGTGGAGATTGTGGAGGAGGCAGTGGAAGCGGCGAAAGAAAACGCAGCCTTGAACGGACTCACAAATTGCGAGTTCATCGCAGGGGATGTGTTAAAGGTAATCGATGAGATAGAGGAGAAGCCGGATATTATCGTGCTGGACCCGCCGAGGGACGGAATTAATCCGAAGGCATTGGATAAAATTATTGCTTATGGTGTAGAGGAATTGGTGTATATTTCCTGTAAGCCGACTAGTCTGGTAAGGGATTTGGAGATATTCAAAGTAAGGGGATATAATGTGGTTAAGGCCTGTGCGATTGACCAGTTTGTTGGGACGGTGCATGTGGAGACTATAGTGTCGATACAAAGAAAAGATATGTAGAAATCCTTAACTTTAGGCACTTTCATAAACATATTGTGTTTACAGATGAGGGTGAGAAGATGAGGAATAAAGAGATTAAGGATTATATCAATGTGTTGGTGGTGGTTGATATAGAGTGGGGAGATACAAAGGAGAAGTAGTGGGAATGATAAAGAGAATAAGAATTGAAAACTTCAAATGTATTAAAGGTAGTTTTACTTTAGATTTTAAAAAGGGAATCAACATCTTAGTTGGAAATAATGAAGCAGGAAAATCTACAATATTAGAAGCTGTTCATTTAGCATTAAGTGGTATTTTTAGAGGAAAAACTATAAGAGGTAATTTAACTCAATATTTATTTAATTATGATGTTGTGACTCAATATTTAAAAGATGTTAATAGTGGAAAAGCATCGGAAGCACCCTATATTCTAATTGAATTGTATATGAATGAAAACTTTCCTATATTGGAAGGAGATAAATTTTCAGACAAATCAATGTCCGGAAAAAATAGTGGTATTGCAATGAAAATTGCTTTAGATGAAAAATATTATGAGGAATATAATGCTTTAATTAACGCTGGTAACTTAGCGAGTTTACCAATAGAATATTATGATGTTGAATGGTATGCTTTTTCTCGAAAACCTTTGACTTCAAGAAGTGTTCCTATTAAATCATCATTTATTGATGTTGGGGTAAGCAAATTTCAAAATGGTTCAGATATTTATATTTCGAGAATTGTTCAAAACATACTTGAAACAGAAGAAAAAACGAAAGTAGCACAGTCATACAGAAAATTAAAAGAAATATTTGCTAAAGATCCAGCAATAGAAAATATTAATTCAAAAATTTCGGGTATTTCAAAATTGAGCGATAAGGAAATAGAGTTAACGGTAGATTTGGGAGCGCGTTCTACATGGGATGGGAGTCTCATTACACAACTTGACAATATTCCCTTTGACTTTATTGGAAAAGGCGAGCAGGCTATAGTAAAGACCGATTTAGCATTATCTAATAAGAAAGCAGAAAATGCTTCTATCATTCTTATTGAAGAGCCGGAATGCCACATAAGCCATGCTCGTTTAAATCAATTATTAAAGAGTATTAAAGAAAACTATGGAGATAAACAAATAATTATTTCCACGCATAGTAGTTTTGTTTCTAATAAATTGGGGCTTGATAATTTAATATTACTTAATCAACAAAATACTATTCGGTTTTCTGATTTGGAATCTAAAACATTTTTTGAAAAAGTATCAGGCTATGATACCTTGCGAATGATACTTTGTAAGAAAGCTATATTGGTAGAGGGAGATTCTGATGAACTGGTAATTCAAAGAGCATATATGGATACTCACAATGGAAAACTTCCTATTGAAGATGGAGTTGAAATAATATCAGTGGGAACATCATTTTTACGGTTTTTAGAGATAGCTGAGCGTTTAAGTATTCCAGTAAAAGTTGTAACTGATAATGATGGAAGTGTAGCTTCTTTGGAAAAGAAATATAAAAAGTATATTGGTAAAAATAAAAAATCAAATATAGAAATTTGCTATGATAGTAATGAGTATACGGGGTCATTAACGATAGGAAAAGCTAAAAAGCCTTTTAATTATAATACATTGGAACCTCTTTTGTTAAAAGCAAATGATTTAGATACGCTTAATTGGATATTAGATACTGATTATTCTACAGAAGATGACCTGCACAAATATATGAAGGAGAACAAAACAGAATGTGCTTTGAAAATTTTTTCGGCAGAGGATAGGATAGAATATCCTGAGTATATTAAGAGGGCAATATTATGAAAAATAAATTACTGATTGCATCTGCTGGAGCAGGTAAAACAACAATGTTTGTTAAAGAAGCTTTATCATGTACGGAGTCTGTTCTTATAACTACGTTTACTGAAGAGAATGAAAAGGAAATAAAGAAAAAATTTATAAAACTGAATAATGGTATAATTCCCCCCAATATCACAATACAGACATGGTTTTCTTTTTTGATTGAACATGGTGCAAAGCCATATCAAGGTAAGCTTACAGAGAAAAAAATAAACGGTTTATTTTTAGTAAATGAAAAATCTGGATTAAAATACAAAGGAAAATATCCTGTATATTTTAAAGAAAATGAAATAGATAAACATTATTTTACAGCAGACTATCAAATTTATTCTGATAAACTATCAAAATTTTGTGTTAGATGTAATGAGAAAAGTAATGGCTATGTAGTTGAACGCATTTCTGCATTGTTTCATCGTATTTATATTGATGAAGTACAAGATATGGCTGGTTATGATTTGGAATTTATAAAACTTTTATTGCAAACAAATTCGGTGATTAAAATGGCAGGAGACCCAAGACAGGTAACTTACCATACACATTTTTCTGACAAATATAAAAAATATTCTAGTGGGAAAATCCAAGAATTTATACAAAATGAGTGTAAAAAAATTAATTGTGATATAGATACTGAAACATTGAAGGGGAGCTGGCGTAATAATAAAATAATATGTGATTTTGCAAATAGTATATTTCCAGAATATCCCAAATGTGAGTCTTTGCAGACAGAAGTAACAGGGCATGATGGAATATTTCTTGTAAAAGAAAAAGATGTTGAACAATATTTAAAAGAGTACTGTCCTTTGCAATTAAGATATTCAAGAACTAAAAAGGTAAATCTCAATTATCAAACAAAAAATTTTGGTGAGTCGAAGGGGGCTACTCATGATCGTGTGCTAATTTACCCAACACAGAAGATATTGGATTGGTTATTTGATAATAAAGATATTAATAGTTTTGAAGTTAAATGTAAATTTTATGTAGCCGTTACCAGAGCTAAATATAGTGTGGCAATAGTGTGTAAAAACGATGTGAATACAGAAGTTTTGCCGATATATCAAAGTAATGTCTGATATACTGAAAGTATGTAGGCATAATTATTTACAGGCAGTTTGCCAGCGGCGTGCGAAGCGTAAGCCGCTGGAACGGACTAGCCTGTGTTGGATTGACGTGAGCCAATCCAACTTGTAACCCCAGTTATCTAACAGTGGGGTACAAATACAATAGGAAACAGGAATCAAAATGCTCGAAACGCTGATTATGTAAGGCTTTAAAGAGATTAGAACCATATGTGACAAAATTGAAAAATGTCACATGTTCCATAAATAACTGAAAATTGCTGAATTAAGAGATTTGAATTTAGGTACTAAGCATAGTATAATGGCAGAAAAAGGTTAAGGTGAGATTATGAAAGGGAATAAGATGTTATCACAAAGTGTTGCGGATAATATTCTATCCATGATAACAATAGAAAAAAGATTTTCTGTCGGCGATAAATTACCAAACGAACTGGATTTGTCAGAAGAATTGAATGTAAGTCGTACTACATTGCGAGAGGCAATCAGAATATTGGTTGCTCTGGATATATTGGAAATTCAAAGAGGAAAAGGTACATACGTCAAAGAAAATGCGTTTAAGAAGCAACAGGATTTAGAACAGTTGTCAAACATAAAAGTCAATGCGAAAGACTTATATGAAATGCGTTTGATATTTGAACCGGAGGCTGCTTATTATGCCGTTTTAAGGGCAACGGATTCCGAGATAAAGAGAATCATAGAATTTGGAAAAAAGGTAGAAAAAGAGATCGGCAATCATCAAGACAGAACAGATGATGAACACTCTTTCCATAAAGCGATTGCACAGGCTACCCATAATGAATTTATGAATAAACTCATGCCGATTTTATATCAGGCGATTTCAAAGGGTGTATACTTATCTTTACAGAGTGATAAAGCCATTGAAGATACCATAAATGATCACAGAATGATTATGGAATTTTTGGAGCAGCGTAATGCGGAGGGCGCAAAAAACGCTATGAAGATTCATATCATGCACGCAATGAAAGAATTAGGACTTGATTGATATTTTAGGTTCTTGTTTATGAGGCAAGAGCCTATATTTTTTTGATATAGACATCATACAACTAATTGACATCATACAAATAAAAGAATATAATTAGAGTGAGAATAAGATTCTCGATACAACGATTTTAGGAGGTATGATGAAATGAAGAAAATTGATTTGTCTACATGGGAACGAAACTTACATTATCAAGTATTCCGAGATAGCGTACAACCACAGTATTGTGTGAGTTTTGACCTTGACATCACGAATTTTTTATCACAAATCAGATTGAAGGGCTATTCATTTACGTTTTCCTTTGTTTTTGCTGTTTCAAAGTGTGCAAATGAGATTAAGGAGTTCCGATATCGATTTGTAGATGGTGAGCCTGTTGAGTTTGAAAGAATTAACACAGCATTTACTTATCTGAATAAAGAAACGGAGTTATTCAAAGTTGTAAATGTGGAAATGCAAGATACACTGGAAAAATATGTGACGGTGGCAGCTCAAACTGAAAAAGAGCAAAAAGCGTATTTTACTGCTCCATTAGGAAATGATGTGTTTCAGTTTTCTGCTTTTCCGTGGGTAAGTTTTACTCATATTTCACACACGGATTCGGGGAAAAAAGATAATGCAACGCCTCTGTTTGATTGGGGGAAATATTACGAAAAGGACGGTAAAACTTTGCTGCCATTTTCTGTACAGGTACATCACTCTTTTGTAGATGGCGTACATATCGGGAAATTAGCAGAGAAATTGCAGCACTATTTAGATACTTATGAGTGATGTGTTGGGAGGAGGATAGGTGTGAGTAATCGTAAGGTAGCTTTTTCAGCAGAAAGCTATGATAGAGATATTTTAAATACCACACCGTATTATGATGAAGTTTGTAATCAGATAGCGGATATGGTTTCCGTTGCATTTTTAAATAAGGTAGTATCTTGGCTGGATATAGGCTGTGGGACTGGTAAAATGGCAAAAGTGGCATTGGAACAATGCAATATAGAAAAGATGATTTGTACTGATCATTCATCTGCGATGCTAGAGGTAGCAAGACAAAAAATCAGTTCTTCCTATGTAGAGTTTTTAAAACTTCCGGTGGAAAGAATAGATTACGATTCGCAATTTGATATAATTTCTTCGATCTTGGTGAATCATTACTTGTCATATGAGGAAAGAGTGATTGCTGTTAGAAATTGTTATAATGCCCTTAAGGAAGAAGGGATTTATATTACATTTGAAAAATTCACATCTTGTGATGGGACAATGAAAAAGCTATATCTGAAGCGATGGGAGAAATATCAATATAGCAAAGGAAAAAGTATAAAAGAGTGTGAAGAACATTTGAGCAGATACGATACAGAATATTTTCCTATAACAATACAAGAACAGATTAGGATTCTAAAAGAGTGTGGATTTGGGAGCATAGAGATTTTTTGGTGCTCCTATATGCAGGTTGGTATTTTAGCAAGGAAATAAATGTTCAAATGAATCGTATGGGTTGGTGAAAAGTAAATATGGAGAAAACTAGATGGATATATTGTCCTGTTTGTGGCAGTAAAACACGTAATAAGGTACGTGAAGATACAGAATTAATGAGATTCCCTCTTTACTGTCCTAAATGTAAACAAGAAAATTTAATAAACGTAAAGTCATTTCATATGACGGTCATTACAGAGCCAGACGCTAAGTCGCAGAGCCGATAACAATGAGATTATGATAAGTCTCAAGTTATTGGCTCTTTTTATTTTGTTGTCAAAAAACGTCGGTAATTCTTATAAGTCAATGCGCACTTGCATGTGGTTTTTTACGTCACATAATAGGAACACTCAGAAAAGCACAGAAACAATTTTTAGTTATTGTTTTTGTGCTTTTTTGTTGTGTAAATAATTTTTTTAAAAAGTATAGAGGTGGTGAAACAAATCGAATCTCCGAGGTGAGTGTTAGAGCGAAAAGAGGTAGGAATCATCACGCTTTAACAATATTCACAGGAAGGAGGTGAGATTATGCAGCCTTCTTGATTTGAAAAAGAGTTTGATTGCCTTATACGACAAATATGCTAATGGAAAACTTGACAGAGAGGATTTTATGAATGAAAAGAAACAGTTTGATGCGGATATGGAGGGAATGGGGGAAGAATTTATTTGAAAGGATAATTGTGAGAAATTGCTTTTAATATTGACCAGATTTTTTATTAATATCGATTGTTTCATATGTATTGTCATCAATATTTTGTCGAAACAGTTCATAAAAACTCGTTTTTTGGTGAACTATGGTTGATTGACGACAAAAGAAGCGAGACTTACAATAATAAAGAGGTGAATTGAAATGAACCAATCAGTAAATGCATTGGGAAATGCCGTACGTTCAACAAGGAAAAGCAAAAATTTGTCTCAGGAGGCATTAGCCGAGAGAGTTGGCATTTGTAAAAGAACAATTATAGATATAGAAAAGAATACCGGTAATCCTAAGTTTGAAATTTTGTGTATGTTAGTAAGGGAATTGGATTTGCCGCTTTATCAGGTCTTTTACCCGGAAATGTCAGAGAATTTGGAAGCAAAGAATGCGTTATTGAAGGAACTGAGTGATTGTTCGGATTATGAAATGAAAATCATTTTGTCAGTAGTGAAGAGTTTACGATACACGTTGAAAAAGGAAAGAGAAGGAGTCTGACTTTAAAGAACCTTCCTCTGATATAGTTCATGCCCTTGTTCGTAAAATTACATTCTTTGGTGGAGGCAGAATTGAGATATGGTATGCTTTTGAAGATGAGCTGAAGGCATTTATGAGTTGACGGAATACAGAAGAGGGAGGTTGCATGTATGAAGCAGGCAATGTAGCAGTACAGCAGAAGTATGTAGTCTGCCTTTACACCAGACTCTCCATAGAGGATGATGTATCCAGTAATTCCTATAAGACTGAGAGCGGAAGATTACAATGCAGAGGGCTTTGCTCCATGATTATATCAAAAACCATAAGGAATTTAATGACTGTACGGTCATTGAGAAATGTGACGATGGCTTTTCTAGGACACATTTTGACAACAGACCGCGGTTTACGGAAATGATAGAACTGGCAAAGCAGGGGAAAATCAACTGCATTATGGTCAAGGATTTCTCACGATTTGGAAGGGATTATGTAGAACTTGGCAATTATCTGGAGTATCTATTTCCTTTCACAGATGTGCGTTTTGTATCTGTAAATTATAATTATGGTAGCACAGAGCTTGCAGACGGAACAACCGGAGGACTGATTATCGCAAATTAAAGGAAGATAAACACAAGTTAGTGACCGAGTCGGAGAAAGCGGCGGTTGTCAGAGAGATTTTTGATATGAAGATAGCGGGAATCGGTACAACTCACATTGCAAAGTCACTCAATGACAGAGGAATTTTGAGCCCGTCAGAGTTGTACCGTTCCAAAGGGGGCACAAGAAAATGGAACCGGAGCGGGGAAACCTGCTATTGGACAGCCTGTAAGGTAGAGAATATTATCCGGGATGAAAAATATACTGGGGCAATGGTTCTTCTAAAGACAAAGCTAGAGTCGGTTGGAAGAAAGCAGGTGAGCAGACCGAAAGAGGAATGGGTAAGAGTAGAGCATACCCATGAAGCGATTGTATCTTATTCCCAATATATCAAAGCGGTTTTTTCATTAAAACAGCAGAAAGCGGCAGAGAGTGGAAAACGAAAGAATATTTATTACTGCAGATGTTGTGGGAGGGCAATGTATAATGCTCATTACGGAAAGATTTTTTTGCAGGCAGAAGTCATTTAAAACGGATTCCAAGTGTAAGGATGTTGCAATTCGTAAGCAAGAGGCGGATATGGCGGTGCTTACAGCGGTCAGGAGGGAAGCACAACTGTTCCTTGACCGGGATAAGCTGTCGAAGCAGGTGATTAAGAGGAATGTTCCTTTATCCGTAAGCGAGAAGATCAATGCAACCATAAAGTCTATAAAAATAGCACAAAAGGGCTGGATTGCCTTATATGACAAATATGCAGACGGAAAACTTGAAAGAGAGTTTTTTATCAATGAAAAGAAACAATATGATGCTGATATGGAGCGAATGGAGGAAGAACTTGCTGCACTTCGACAGGCTCAGGAGGAAGAGGAAGCTGTACAGGAAGGTTCTGAGAGGAAAGTGTGTCAGGCTATGGCATTTCTGGAAGAGGAAGAACTGACCGAGGATATGAAAGAAAAGCTGATCAAAAAGGTTATTATCTATCCGAATGAGCGAATGGAGATTGTATGGAAGTTTGAGGAACATTTTGAACAATTAAGATAAGGATTGGTTATGTTTGGTCTGTATTTGGGAAAGTTAGTTGCCTATAATACAGACCAAATTTTTGCATTAAATAATTCTTGTAACTCCATATTTCTGGTTTATTATTTTCACTTGTCGAAATAGTAAATAAAAACTCATATTTTGGTGAAACACAATTAGATTGTTGGCTTGAAAGGTGAGTTTTATAATATAGGAGAGGTGAATTGAGATGAACCAGTCAGTAAGTGCATTAGGAAGTGTCGTTCGTGCGACAAGAAAGAGTAAAAATTTATCTCAAGAGGCATTAGCCGAGAAACTTGGCGTCTGTAAAAGGACGATTATAGATATAGAGAAGAATACCGGAAACCCGAAGTTTGAGTTGCTGTGTATGTTGGTAAGGGAGTTGGATTTACCACTTTATGAAGTATTTTATCCAGAGGTGTCAGATAATTCGGAGATGAAGAATGTATTTATGAAGGAATTGAGTGATTGTTCGGATTATGAGATGAAGGTTATATTGTCGGTGGTTAAAAGTTTAAGAGACACGTTAAGAGATGAGTAGTTTATTACCATAAAAAGATAATATTTGAAATTTGTATTTTTGCATTATAATCTCATATTAAAAGAAGTAAAACATTTTAGGGATAATGAACAAAAAAGGTTAATTTTTTTGAGAAACCATAGATATCCTAAAATTATAATATAAATACAAATAAAATGAGGAGGAAGTATATGCTTAATATTATTAACATTGTCAAACATACTGAGGAAAAAATCTCGAAACAAATTGATTCAGCGGTTAGCACAGTAAAGAAAGCGGAAGAAAAAAATCGTGTTGCTAGAAGAAAAAGTGAAGCATATTTTAATGTACTGGTTAGAGCTAGTTTGGGGGTTGCGCAATCAATAGAAATTGATACGTATATGCAGGCTCTTTGTGTTGCTGCACCAGAGTTCCTTTTTAATGGGATTTTTAAATTAGGATATGGAGAGAGCCGTCACGGTAAAAAAGTATCTGACGATAAAGAAGTTCCTCAATTGTTAAGGAGTTATTATAAGGAATTTGAAAATGAGACAATTTTGAAAGAACCTGTAAAATTGATAGAATCCATTAAAAATGGAACTATTGATAAGGCATTGCTTTGTCATGGACTATCAGCATGTAATGATACCATTTTACTTTTGGCTGATATTGGACGAAGTGTAAGAATTTCATATGCGTTGGGATTACAGGATTTTGAAATTATGTTGGCAGATGTTTCTTGGATAAAACATAACCGTTCTCTCAATCGCTTATATAACTCACCTAAAGAATTTGTTGATGAATTAAGGGTATGTTTGGATAAAAGAAAGAGATTGTATGAAGTGTTAAGTTTGCAGTATAAAGCTTTTGGTATAAATGAGAAAATAAATAATGGATGCTATATAAGTAGAAAGAATCTTGCTAGTAAAATGTCAAAATGGCGTGATTTAGCAAATGTAATTTGGGGCAAAGATGTTCTCGATGCACATAGTGTAGAAATTAAACGGGCAATTGGAACTACTTTTGATAGAATTAATTTAAAGAATGAAAACAAATACTTAACAGATAGCTTTAAAATGTTGCTTTCGGTTAATAATGAAGTACCTAAAAAATTAGAAGAAATGCTGAAAAGTGAGCTTAGTGCTTTGCGTACTATTTCTGATTTATTTAGCACTTTTGATGAAGATATTTTTATGTATTATTTTGCACAGTATTTTGCACAGAGCCAATATAAAAATTATCTAAAAATTGCGAATATCTCCGAAAGAAAATTTGATGAACCATTTTCTCAAAAAAGTAGTGATTTTTCGGCACTTGTTGGTTCAAATGATGATTCGACTATTAGTGTTGAAAGTAATCGGGATTATCAATTATATTTGCCGTGGTATCAGCTTGGAAAGTTAAAACTTCTATCATATACATCAACTTCTGGTGATGTATTAAAAAATTATAATGAAAAGGAAATAGTAGATATAAACAAATTTTCTAATTCTACAATACTGCTTGATGACTATGGGAATGAAAAGATTGAAAAGATAAAAGAAATCATAATAGAAACTCCAATTGAACATAGGAACAGATTGGTTTCTGATATTTTGTCATTTATAAGGTTGTTGGTAAAAAGTGATATTCCTGTTCAATTAAAAAAATATATTTCAGAATTATCTGAAGATATAGGAAATCAAATGGTTTCAACT
>JAXVOW010000037.1:0-1973 GCA_037301995.1 bacterium
CAGCTTTGAAGGTACAATCATTCTTCCCTTGGAATCAACAGAATGGTTATATTCACCTTTTAATCCCTTGGACATGACTCTCACCTTCCCTTCTTCTATCCTTCGTCCGCAGCCGTTGTGGTTTCTGTTCTGTGATAAATCCACCACAATTTACCACTGTCCACCACAATCCACCACTTACAACCACTATTGTACCCCATCGGGTTACATAATGCAATAAAAGATTTGCCCTTATTTTATTGTGAAATTGGCTAAAGTTTTTCTTTAATTTTTGTGCATTTTGTATATAATTTATTCTGTTTTTGCAGGTCTTTTTTCAAAAACGCACAATATCTTGTGTGTTTGCATTCCCATCTCCAGATATTTTGTGTTTTCCCTTTATAAGGGTATTTTTCTCCCACTTTTCATTTCCTGACCGTGGGAGAAAGTGGAGGTTTCCCCCACTTTGTCACCAGACAAAACAAAAACCACAGGATTCAAGCTTGTTAAAATCCTGTGGTTTTCACCATTGTTTATTCAATTTTACCGACATGCATTTACCATGGGAAACTATTCCTCTCTCTCTTCCCCACCAGCTTTATTTAACTGCATATGCTTATAAATAATATAAATAGACGCTCCCACTACACAAAATGCAGCCAGAAGCTGGGATACCTTAAAGTCCATTCCCGGCACCATCAGGGAGTCTGTCCGAAGCCCCTCTATCCATACTCTGCCAAGACCATAGCCCCAGATATACATGGCGAACATTTCGCCGTTAAACTTTTTATGTCTTCTATATAGAAAGATTATAAGCAGTACCCCCAGATTCCATAGAGACTCATATAAAAAGGTGGGATGCACCTGAATAAATTCCTTTCCATTAATCGTCAATACATTGTCTATCATTTCCTGGGTGATGATTCCGTTATTTACCGTACTCAGCAAAAAATTTTTACTTCCAAACCACTCTACCGGAATTGCCATGGCAAACAGAGAATCTGTGTAACCGCCAAATGCTTCCCTGTTAAAGAAATTTCCCCATCTTCCAAGGATTTGTCCCACCAGAAGCCCCATGGAACAGGTATCCAGCATCAGCATTATACCGACCTTCCGCTTTTTTGCAAAAATGATAAGAGTGATAATCCCTGCAATGACCCCGCCATATATGGCAAGCCCTCCACCCCGGATATTTATCATTCCGAGAATCGTATCCTTGAAAGACTGCCCTTCCTTGATATAGTCACCGAGGCTGAAGAGCACATAATAAATTCTTGCTCCCAATATTGCCGGAATAACCAGCCAGAGCATATAATCCAGATACAATTCGGGATTCTGCCCGGTCCGTTTTGCCTCATTGGCAATTAGCAGATAGCCAAGAATAAACCCAAAGGCAATAATAACTCCATAAAAACGTATTTCAAAGCCTCCAACAGAAAAGCCATCCACCACATTTTTAAGTACAATTCCTAAATTGGGAAACCGTATTTCATACATAAAAAGCCTCCTACCTATACATTAAACTTAAACAGGATGACGTCTCCGTCCTGGACAACATATTCCTTACCCTCAGAACGTACAAGTCCTTTCTCCTTCGCTGCCACCATGGAACCGTTTTCCACCAAATCCTTATAATTCACCACTTCTGCCCGGATAAAGCCCCGCTCAAAATCCGTATGGATTTTTCCGGCAGCCTGAGGAGCCTTTGTCCCCTTCTTTATCGTCCACGCACGGGTTTCGTCCTCTCCGGAGGTAAGATAAGAAATCAGTCCCAGCAAAGAATAGCTTGCACGGATTAATTTATCCAGTCCAGATTCTGAAAGTCCCAAATCCTCCAGGAACATCTTCCTCTCATCCTCTTCCAATTCGGAAATCTCCTGCTCAATCTGGGCACACACAGCAAATACCTCGGAACCGTATTCTGCTGCATACTCCCTGACAGCCTTTACATACTCGTTACCCGCACCATCGTCCGACAAATCATCCTCCGCCAC
>JAXVOW010000038.1:0-7627 GCA_037301995.1 bacterium
GGAAAAATCCAAAATGATTGACCTTGCCAGAGAAAATGCCAAGGTGGTGCTGTCCAGAGATTTGGAGAAGCTGAAACGGGAGGAGGCCCGCACAGTCGGTGCGGCAAATGAACTGGCGAAGCTGCTGGGACTACCCTCTGCAGACCGCCTGGAGGCATTTGATATATCCAACACAAGTGGTTACCAGTCTGTGGCATCCATGGTGGTGTTTGAAAAGGGCAGGGCGAAAAAAAATGCATACCGCAAATTTAAGCTCCGTACCGTTTCCGGACCGGATGACTACAAGAGCATGGAAGAGGTTTTGACGAGACGTTTTACAGATGAGCGCTTTGACGTCTATCCCGATGTGATTATGATGGATGGCGGTAAGGGACAGGTTAATGTGGCTTTGCAGGTGTTAGAGCAGCTGAATATCCATATTCCGGTCTGCGGTATGGTGAAGGATGACAATCACCGTACAAGAGGGCTGTACTATAATAATGAGGAGATATCCTTTCCGCGGAACAGTGAGGTTTTTGGAATGATTACGAGGCTGCAGGACGAGGCTCACCGGTTTGCCATTACTTATCATAAGCTGCTGCGGGGGAAGGAGCAGGTGCACAGTATTCTGGATGATATTAACGGTGTGGGACCTGCCAGACGAAAAGCCCTGATGCAGCATTTTAAGGAGATTGAAAAAATAAAAAATGCCACGGTGGAGGAATTGACAGAAGTAAAACAGATAACTCCTCAGGTGGCGGAAGAAATTTACCGTTTTTTTCATGGGGAAGAATGAAAATCTCCTAGAGTTTCCGGGTATAGTATGGTACAATGGATATAGTTTTTTGTGAGATGAGGAGGTATTCAATGTATTCCATAACACTGACAAAGTTGATTGAAAAGCTGAGTCTGACCAATCATATTCCGGAAATCAATACGGATGAGATTCTGATTACCGACCCGGATATTAACCGGCCGGCAGTGCAGCTTTCCGGATTTTTTGAGCATTTTGACGCAAACCGCATTCAGATTTGTGGTAATGTGGAGCATGCGTATATCAGCAGTATCCATGACCGGGATGAGAGTGCGCTGATTTTTGATAATTTATTTCAGCATAAGATTCCCTGCCTGGTATTTTGCCGGGGACTTCAGCCCCAGGATTTTGTTATTGAGGCGGGAAGAAAATATGGTGTTCCGGTTCTGACCTCAAATGCAACCACCTCTGCTTTTGTGCATGAAACCGTCCGCTGGCTTCATGTGGAGCTGGCACCGCGCATCTCCATTCATGCGGTTTTAGTTGACGTATATGGCGTTGGTGTTCTGATTAAAGGGGAAAGCGGAATTGGTAAATCGGAGGCTGCCCTGGAATTGATTAAGCGGGGACACCGGCTTGTATCGGATGATGTGGTGGAGATTAAAAAGGTATCGGATGATACCCTGGTTGGCTCATCTCCGGATATCACCCGCCATTTTATTGAGCTTAGGGGAATCGGAATTATAGATGTGAAGGCGTTGTTCGGCTTTGAGTGTGTTAAGATGACCCAGGGAATCGATTTGGTAATCAATCTGGAGGAATGGGACAAGGAAAACAACTATGACCGGATGGGACTGGAAGACCAGTATACGGAAATTCTTGGTAATAAGGTAGTATCCCACAATATTCCAATTCGTCCGGGACGTAATATTGCCATTATTGTAGAGTCTGCCGCAGTTAACCACAGACAAAAACAGATGGGCTATAATGCGGCACAAGAGCTCTATAACAGGGTCACCAATAATATGAATAAAAAGAAGTAACATTAAAAATACAATGCGTTTATAATCCTGCAGTAACAGGAATAGTAAGGAGGATATATCACTATGGAGAAATATGTATTTGGAGTGGATATTGGGGGAACCACAGTAAAGCTCGGCTTTTTTACGGTAGAGGGCGAGCTGCTGGATAAATGGGAAATTCCAACCCGTAAGGATGAAGGCGGACGTTTCATTTTACCGGATGTGGCGGCATCCATTGAGGCAAAGCTTGCAGAGCGTTCTATTGGTAAGGAAGAGGTAGCCGGTGTTGGAATCGGTGTGCCGGGACCGGTGAAGGACGACGGTACAGTGCTCCGCTGTGTAAACCTTGGCTGGGGAGTATTTAATGTGGAAGAGGAAGTAGAGAAGCTTCTTGGCCTTCCTGCAAAGGTTGGAAATGATGCAAATATGGCATCCCTTGGCGAGATGTGGCAGGGTGGTGGAAAAGGCTTTTCCTCCATCGTTATGGTAACCCTGGGAACCGGTGTTGGCGGAGGGATTATTATCAATGGGAAGATGCTGTATGGAACCAATGGAGCTGGTGGAGAGATTGGACATATCTGTGTAAATGATGACGAGACAGAGGTCTGCGGCTGTGGTAAGAAGGGATGCCTGGAGCAGTATACATCGGCAACCGGAATTACCAGAATGGCAGAGCGGGCATTGAACAATACAGACCGCCCGTCAAAGCTTCGGAGCGTGCAGTACATATCTGCAAAGGAGATTTTTGATGCAGCTAAGGAGGGGGATGATTTAGCCCTTGAATTGGTGGAGGCTCACGGTAAAACGCTGGGCAAGGCACTGGCAACGGTTGCCTGTGTTTGTGACCCGGAAGCATTTGTAATCGGAGGCGGCGTATCCAGAGCAGGGGATATATTGATTAATACCACTGTTAAATATTACCAGCAGTATGTATTCCACGCATGCAAGAATACAAAATTTGTTCTCGCAACACTGGGAAATGATGCGGGAATTTATGGCTGCGCAGAGGCTATTTTAACCAAATAGAACAGCGATTATTAGTAAAAAAGACGAAAGGGGAGAGTTTCTCCCCTTTTTTTTCGTTACTTCTTACATTGATTTTACATGAAGGGATAGAATATAATGAGAGAAAATGGGGAAGTGTGGGAGTATAATATAATTTCATATTTTCTAGAGTATATATATAAAAAATAATGAATGGTTGTAGTAGAATGAATCAGAGTTTAATTAGTGAATTGTATAAAATAGTCGGAGAGCAGAATGTAAGCTTGAATGAGCCCATGTCCAGGCATACTACATTTCGTATTGGCGGTCCGGCACAGGTGTTTGTGACACCACAGACAACAGAGGAGCTGGGACAGGTGGTGCTTTCCTGTAATGCGTATAAGGTTCCGTTTTTTATGCTGGGACACGGAAGCAATCTGCTGGTCAGTGATGAGGGAATGGAAGGAGTCGTCATTCAGCTTTACCGCAATTTTTCGGATTTTTCAATCGAGGAAACCAGGGTAAAGGCGCAGGCAGGGGTCATGCTTCACATGCTTGGAAATGCAGTGCGGGATGCCGGCCTTACAGGATTTGAATTTGCCGCAGGAATACCGGGCACCCTTGGAGGCGCCATTATGATGAATGCCGGGGCTTATGGCGGAGAGATGAAGGATATTGTGGAACGGGTTCAGCTGATGGATTCCAATGGGAATCTGCTGGAAAAGACAGTGGAAGAAATGGAATTTGGATACCGTCATAGTATTGTGGAAGAAAAGGGCTATATTGTATTAGGAGCAACCCTTGCATTGCAGCGGGGAGATAAGGAAGCGATTACGGCGAGAATGGAAGAGCTGGCAGCTGCCAGAAGAACAAAGCAACCTCTGGAGTTTCCAAGCGCAGGTTCTACATTTAAGCGTCCGGAAGGATATTTTGCAGGAAAGCTGATTATGGATGCAGGGCTTCAGGGCTACAGTGTGGGCGGTGCGCAGGTTTCCGAAAAGCATTGCGGTTTTGTCATTAATAAAGGCGGAGCAACGGCGGCAGATGTTTTGCAGCTGATTCAGGATATCAGGGAAAGGGTATATGACAAGTTTCAGGTGGAGTTAGAGCCGGAGATTAAGCTGACCGGCAGAAACGGGCAGATAGAAAATTAGAGGAACGAAGGTAGGATATGCGGTTTGTGATTGTGACCGGTATGAGCGGTGCCGGTAAAAGTACAACATTAAAGACGTTAGAGGATATTGGATATTTTTGTGTGGATAACCTTCCAATCCAGTTGATTATGCGGTTTGCAGAGATTGCCTATGCCAGTGACAACGACATTAATAACGTGGCGATTGGTGTGGATATCCGCAGTGGGGTATATTTAGAGCAGCTTTCAGAGTGCTTAAGGGCGTTAAAGGACTCCGAGTATAATTACGAGATATTATTTTTAGATTCCAATGATGATGTGCTGATTAAGCGCTATAAGGAGACCAGAAGAAATCATCCTCTGGCGAGAAATGGAAGGGTGGAGGATGGAATTAAGCTGGAACGGAGCAGGATTGCATTTTTGAGGAAAGAGGCAGACTACATTATCGATACCACAAGCCTTCTCACCCGTGAACTGAAAGCAGAGCTGGATAAAATATTTATAGAAAATGCAGAATATAACAATTTTATAGTGAGCATAGTGTCCTTTGGCTTCAAATATGGCATTCCAAGGGACGCGGATTTAGTGTTTGATGTGAGATTCCTGCCAAACCCTTATTATAATCTGGAGCTTCGTCCCCTTACCGGCAATGACGAGGCAATTCAGGATTTTGTGATGCAGTATGATGAGGCAAAGGAATTTATGAACAAGATTGTTGATTTGCTGGAATTTCTGATTCCTAATTATATTAAAGAGGGAAAAAATGGTCTTATAATTGGAGTTGGTTGTACGGGAGGAAAACACCGTTCAGTTACACTGGCAAATGGTATATATAAGGAAATGGAAACATTGCCATACAGTGCGAGAATTTACCACAGAGATATTGAAAAGGATACCGTCAGAAAGGGTTAGTGGTTATGTCGTTTTCAACAAAGGTAAAAAAAGAAATTGGTGGACATGTAAGCCGCAGCAGACATTGCCAGATTGCAGAGTTGCTGGCGCTGGTGCTTGCCACAGGAGAGGTTGAGCTGCATGACAACCGGATAAAGCTTATTTTGCGGCCGGAGAATGCTTTGATTGGGGATAAGCTCTGCCAGCTTATCGATATATTGTTTGAAAAAGGTGTACTTTATAGCAGGAATTCAAAATATATTGAAATAGCAGACCAGGACATGGCAGACCGTTTATTGCAGACGATTAAGCTGTCGGATTATGTGGATTATCTGGAAGAGGACTGGCTGGATGAGGAGGAGCTTTCGGAAATAGAGGAGGACTATATTACCTATGTGTCTTTGAGAGGAGTTTCTCTACAGAATTGTCATTTTCCAAAGCAGGTTGTGCAGAAGGAATGCTGTAAGAAGGCATTTATAAGGGGAATGTTTCTGGCAGCGGGTTCTGTCAATGACCCGAATAAGGCATATCATTTTGAGATTGTGGTGCGCAACCGGGAGATGGCGGAGGTGGTCCAGGAGATAATTAACAGCTTTTCTTTAGATGCCAAAATCGTCAAGCGTAAGAAATATTATGTGGTCTATCTGAAGGAAGGTTCCATGATAGTGGACATTCTGAATGTCTGCGAGGCGTATGTGAGCCTGATGGACATGGAAAATGTAAGGATTATCAAGGATATGCGGAATGATATAAACCGCAGGGTTAACTGTGAAACTGCCAATATTAAGAAGACAGTAAATGCTGCCAGACGGCAGATTGAAGATATAGAATATATTGAAAAGACAAAGGGAATGAAGTATTTGAATACTTCGCTGCGGCAGCTGGCGGAGCTCCGGTTAGAGGAACCGGATGCCAATCTGTCGGAGCTTGGAGAAATGTTGAATCCACCGGTATCAAAATCCGGTGTGAATCATAGATTAAGAAAGATAAGTAGTATTGCAAAAGATTTGCGAGAAGATGACCAGATTTAAGGAGGAAAAGAAAGAATGGTTAGCGAGACAATAAAGGTGAAGTTAGCGGAGGATGCAGAAGCAAGGCCGGTGGCAGTTCTTGTTCAGAAAGCGAGTCAGTTTGAGAGCAAGGTGTATATTGTAGCCGATGATAAAAAAATTAATGCGAAAAGCATTATGGGTATGATGAGCCTTGGGCTTAGCCAGGATGAGGAAATTACCATTTCTGCAGAGGGCGTGGATGAGGAAAAGGCTGTTGCAACTCTGGCAGAGTATCTTCAGGATGCAAAATAGTCTTTTTGTGCATTTTAGCTTTTCAAATGAATAACCATATGCTAAAATAAGTTTGAAATTATGAAACATTAGAACATGGAGGTTCGCAGAGAGTTCAAAGGAGTGTTGAGTATGGCAGGAATTAATAGTATTTGGGGCAGTTATAGCAGTAATTCATATTTATTTGGGAATGTGAATACCAGTAATACCTCTTCCGGGAATATACTTGGAATTGATTTTGCAGAGTATTCATCTATTACAAGAGGTTCTTACAGCAAACTGATTAAGGCATATTATGCAAAATATGGGAAAGACAGTACAGATGGTATATCTTCCGGCGACAGTGACAGCACTGCTACAAAGACAACGATTAAGGGTAGTGCAAATGAGCTTTACAAGGCAGCCAACACGCTGGTAACTACCGGTAAGGATTCGGTATTTAAGAAGATAGACATCAAGAATGAGGAAGATGGCACAACCACAAAGGGTTATGATACGGATAAGATTTACAAGGCAGTGAGCAGTCTTGTGGATGCCTATAATAGTCTGGTAAAGAACTCAACTGACAGTAAGGATAATGCAGTGTTAAGACAGACTTTACATATGGTTAATTCTGCATCTGCCAATGGTTCTTTATTAAATGATATTGGAATTAAGATTGGTACAGATAACACATTGACATTAGATGAAGAGACTTTTAAGAGTGCGGACATGAATAAGGTAAAGACCCTGTTCAATGGAAGCGATTCCTTTGGAGCAAAGGTTCAATCAGCAGCCAGCAGCATTTACCTGAATGTGAATAATTCCCTTGGAGACAGTAATTCCTATACTGCAGCGGGAACATTGGGCAGCTATTCTACTGGCAACATTTTAGATAGTCTCTTATAGATTTTATACCAGTGAATAAATATTTTGTTAAGAACGTCAAAGAATAGCATTTTTGGCGTTCTTTTTTTCGTATAGTTTTTGAGGTTTTCCTGTCTTGCCCTTTGATGTGTACTGTGATAGAATTACTATAATTAGTGTGTAGTTTCGGCAGTATAGTGAGTCCGGTTTCATTTGCCGGTCAAACTGTTGGATGGGGTGCCGTTTTGTAGAATATAGAAAAGAGAAGGTGAGAGGAATGGGACGTTTTTCTAATTTTTTGAATAAGATTCCATTTGTTAAGCAGGCTGCTAAGCATGAGGTGGAACAGACAAATAATGTTGAAAAACAGTACAATAAGGCAAAAGAGCTTATTGAGCATGGAATTTCGGAGGAAGCCATTAAAGCACTGAACCAGATTGCGGATATTGGAATGATGGAGATGCAATATCAGCAGTATGGGTGTGAAGCGTTGAAGATTCTGGGAGAGGTGTACGAGACTGGAAAGTATCAGAATATAAAGGCGAATGTTGACAGGGAGTTAGCGGCAAAGTATTACGAGCGTTACATAAAGCTTGTGGAGGATGGGAATCTGTTTTATAAGCTTGGTCTGCTGATGCTGGATATCCAGAATTTTTCAAAGGCTATTACATATCTGGAAAAGGCTGCATCTCACAATGTGTCGCAGGCATATATGCGGTTAGGTGATATTTATGAG
>JAXVOW010000039.1:0-5298 GCA_037301995.1 bacterium
TACAATATGGGATGCACTCATGCCAGCATTGGAATATCCAATGGTTCTGCCATCTGCATCCGATGCCAGATAGCTTGCGTAAGCTGCATCAAAAGAGCTTTGCAAATCTTCTGTCACATAAAAATATGGTTTTTCTCCTTTTCCCCATCCTGTTCCACCTAGGTTAGTTGTATAAAAACGCCCGGTGGCTGCTTCATCTAATGAAAACACTTCTTGAGCAGCCTTAATCTGATTCTCCATTTCCTGATTTCTGTCCGGATTATCAAATTTTTCATTTAAGTACCTATATGCATTTTCCAAATAATAGGATGCAATATCCTCATTTACCGCCACATCTCCACGCATATACGAGGTCATATACAGCCGGTTATCCAGATATTCCCTAATATCCTTCATTATGGTAAATGCCTGTTCTTTCGTTTCCAGCTGTGCTGCAATGTTATTAAGACGGTTACTGAATCTCTCATCTCCGGTTACACCATACCGTTCCAGATAGCTCCAAAATTCATTCCACAAATCCGGTTTTACATCCAGTTCATTCGGGTTGGACTGTTCATAAAATTTTGGAAGCAGCGTGATGATTCCATCCGGATTATCCTGAAGCATCTTTTTATATTCCTGTAATGTCTGATACAGTCTTTCCTGAAATTCCTTATCTGCAAACATTTCATAATCATCTGCAGTTTCTGCAAAAATATCCAGCTTTTTCATGATTTGTTCCAGCTGATTATCCACTCTTTCTTCTCCTTTTTTGTCTTCTTCAGAAATATTATGAAAAGCATGAATTACATTTTCAACAATTTGATGAAGTGTTTCATGATTATACGTTTCAAAAGGAAAATCCCCTGTCTGTAACATTTCCTTAATCTGATTATCCTTTTCCATGCTCTCTTCCAAGGTATGGATTCTTCCTTCGGTCTGATAATATGCATTATCCCGCCGAATTATAAAGTTGAAATTCTGGTACTGGTCAAAAATATCCTCAACCATCTCCTTATATTCCGAAGTTAATTCTTTGTTATACACTTCATTCAAAAGAACCGGACTGTCCGTTACAATAAAATCTACTTGTCCAATTAACCGGTCAACCCTGCGCATTTGCTCCTGCAAAATCTTAAACTGGTTTTTTGCAGTTCCATCCAGCATATCTGAATCTTCATATACCAAATCTTTACAATATTCGCTAACATATTCTGCATTATATCCTGCCTTTTTTAACTGCTGGCAGATATCCATGCATGCAACTGTTTTACCCGCACCGGCTCCACCAAAAACATTTATAACAATGGTCTTCCGGTTATTAAACTTCTTTTCCGTTGCCTTCAGTAATTCTTTGTGATTATCTGCAAAATTGGAATACTTATAACCCTGCCTTTCATCATAAAAAGCCTCATAGTCAAATGTATTGTCCAACTGTGGCGGTAAATCCTTGACAACTTCACCGTTAATAACAATGTCACAGAGCCCTTTCTTTAATACTTCTGGACTTCTGAATGCAGAGATTTTATTCTCCTGCCATTTGCCTTTTGTATTGTTAATACCATTTAACAGTTTAACTGCCTTTGCCGGAGGTTGCCATCCATTGAAGTTATCTGTGAAATCGTCTAAAAGGTAATCTGTTTCACGAAGTCCGCCGGGAATCAAATCTTTTTTATCCTTGCTGTAAGGAACGTAAATCTGATTTTCTGCTGGAATATTGGGCAAATGCTCCTTGACCCACTCCTGCTTTTCCTTTAAAGCATACTTACTTCCTGTAAGATATTTTGAAAGTACATATACTTCAATATCAGAATTTTCCTGTGCAAGCTCATTCACTGCCTTTACCACGTTTTCATATGGCGGAAGGTTGCGGTAATACCCCTGCTCGTATAATTCTTCTTCCGCTACCGGCTGCCACAAAGCACATGTTCCGTCTAAATCAACAAATAAGCGTCTCTTTTCATTCTGGACTGCAGTCGCACTTTTATCCGTCTTTTCCTCATTAGCAGCATCCCACTGATTAACATTTCTGCTTAATTGATTTTCCAATCTTTCATCCTCTTTCTTACCTTCTTCAGAAATCTGCACTATTTTATCGTTTTTCTGCTTCTTGACACTTTCCATCGAATATGCTATAGTTGCATCATAGCTGAAAACTTCTCCACGCTTGGGATACCATTTCCCTATGGGTTGCAGAAGTGGTTCAGCTTTTTTATTGTCAAAAGCCAGGATATTGCCTGCCTGTATCTGGCGTTCCAAATATTCTTCAAATTTATCCCTTCCATATACACTTGATACACCATTAATCATTGTCCTGCCGCTTTTCTTATCCAGAATGACTGACACAACGATTGGTCTGCTTTTATCATCCGGATACTCGGTAACGACAACCAATGAATTTTCCCTGTTCCCCTTTAACACCATTACCGGTTCTTTAACATTTATCAATGCAGAATATAACTGCTCCTCTGTCAAGCCATGTCCCGTCTTTCCTGTAAGTTTGCCCTCTGCATCTCTTATTTCCGGTCTGGTACATTTGTCTATAACAGTTTTACTGACAGTAAAATCCACTCCCTCTGCAGCGCCACATGCGACAAGAATATTCGGGGTCTTTCCAATTAGAATAGAATCACTCACCCTGCTCTTTCCTGCTACTACTTCATGCAGATTTCTTTTAAAATTCTCTTCCTGCATAATGCCAACCAAATCCTCATTAAAATCCTTATGCAGAGAACGCTCTCTGACTATTTCATAGTCTGTTCCATATTTCTCATTAATTCGTCCGGCAGCCTTTTCTCCGGCTTCATCTCCGTCTGTACATACCGTTATCTGCCGGATGTCTTTATGGTCCTCCAGATACTGTTCCAATGCCTTATCCGTGACTCCTCCTAAAGCAACATAAGAATCATTCACCGGCTTTCCCTGCAGCTTCTGCAGGCTCATATAAGACAATGCATCAATGGGCGCTTCAAATACATTTAAGTTTCCAGATGTGCCGGATATGGAAAAGGAATATTTTTTCTGGCTTCCGGACACATCCTTCTTATATGCCTTGCCAACGGTATTGGTAGAACGTACGGAAGCATGTCTCGGCACTCCCTCCTTATCCCTTCCCACAAAAACGCAGCTCCTATGCTGGTTCTCATAAATATAGCCTTTGTCCAGCATATCCTTAACAATTTCCGCATCAATTCCCCTGGTCTTTGTCAGATATGCATATACGTGCTTATCTGTATTATTCTTTGGCGGAAGGCTAAATTCCTTCGGCGGTTCCTCCTTTGGCTTCCAGTTCAGGGCACGCCGGATTGGCTCCATATCTTCATTAAGCAGTGTACCAACTGCTTCCTGCCACGTCTTTTTTTCCAGGAACATACAAAGCTGTACCACGCCTCCGCCCTGATGACCTCCAAACCAGTTCCAGTTATTTTTCTCCGGAGAAATGATAAATCCCCCGGAATAGTCTTTCACCCTGTACTCCTTTCCGTCTCTTTTGAGTTCCAGTCCCATGGAGCGGGCATAGTCCACTATATTTACTAAATTTGCACGGTTTATCTGTTCATCTGTGAAATGTACTGCCACAGGTCTGCTCTGTGCAAAACGTTCCTGGTTTTCACTGATAAAATCCCTGTAAGCTGCACTGGTATTTTCTTCCGGCAGCTTAATATTAAGAACTCTGGCAATATTTGCCGCATAGTCCTTTTGCTTTTGTGATGGTTCTTTTCTCTGCTTTGCCATTTTTACGCCTCCTTTTCGTAAAAAAGGAAGCAGCTTCCACTGCCTCCTAAATTAATTTTCTAATTTTGAATTGTTTTACTTTTCTTCCGTACTCTCCTTTGTTTTCTTTTTTCTGGATTTTTCGGCTGGCTTTTCCTCTGTGCTTTTAGATGCTTCTTCAGCCCCATCCGCATTATCCATGGCCGAATTTTCCTCTGGCTCCACCTCTTCTCCTTTCTTGGACTCTGCAAACTCCTGATCTTCTATTACAACCTCTGTTGTATATATTTTTACGCCGTCCTGATTTGTATAACTGCCGGTCTGAATGCGGCCGGTTACCAAAAGCTTTGTTCCCTTTTTAATCCACTTTTCGGCAAATTCAGCCGCTTTTCCAAAAGCAACACAACGAATGAAATCCGCTTGCTGTTCGCCCTCTTTCACATACCGCCTGTTTACTGCCAGCGTATACCCCCAATAGCGAGAGCATTTTCACCTGTACCATAACGTATCTCCGGGTCTGCAGTAGGTCTTCCCATTAAAATTACTTTATTCATAATATTTTCCTCCTGTTAATTTAAAAATACTGGGTTAATTGATTAAATATCTGCACTATAACAGCCTGAAGCGGCTGCCTGGTTTCCGGATAAACAAGACATAATAATCCAATCGCAGCCAGACATAGCAAAACCATAGTTGCACCCGTACGGATTACAGCCCCCATACTTTTAATGGAAAACTTCACCATATTACTTTTTTCCACTACAACCACATTTTCATCTTCAATATTATGTTTTGTATGTAACCTCTGCTGCTCCTGCTGTCTTGCTATTTCCTCCTCATAAGCTTCCAGAAATTTTTTCACTTTTCATCCCTGCCTTTCCTGCGGAAAAAGGAAAATCCCTTTTTATCCTTTTGTTTTTCTGCCTGGAGCTTATATTTGAAGAACTTTTCATAATTATTATCCGGAGAATACACAAACATATCTGGTGTATATGCCGGAAAAAGTGTATGTTCGGAAAGCTCTTTCATACTGGTTCGTATGTCTTTAGAATCTTCAGCTGATGTAAAAGAAAACAGATAATACATATTATCCCGGTTCATGGTTTCCAATAGTGCCTGGTTTGTCAATTCATATTCATTTACCTTGCTTCCTCCCACCAGACACCCTATATCTTTTTCAAAAAAACTCAGCTTTTCAAAATCCGAATCAAAATAACAGCCATAATCATATACCAGACAGTCATATTTCTGCCGGATATATTTAGTAATCTGTGCCGGGTCCAGATATATATCCAGCCCCTTAAACCTTAACAGCTGGATTCCCCTGTCCATTTGATAATTTTTTTCATCCTCCATAGATGCCCATGTTTTAAAAAATCCGGAAGAATTCAATTCCACCACCGCCGCTGTACGTCCAGCCTGGATAAAATATTTTGCAATCTGAATCACCTGGGTGGTAGTTCCAATAAAATGCTTTGTACCGGCAACTGCAACAGATATCCTGCGCTTTTGAGCTTCCTTGATTGCCTTTAAAGCTGCCGCTTCCTCTTTCTTTGACATTGGATTTTCTTTTTGAAAATCTTCTGCCGCTTTTACAATTTCCTC
>JAXVOW010000040.1:0-4906 GCA_037301995.1 bacterium
GCTACCCACAAGGACGCTTACAGAGAGAAGCTGAAGACAGCACTGAAAAATGGTCTTCCGGTGATGGTAACTGAGTTTGGTGTTTCTGAGGCCAGCGGTGCCGGTTCTTTAAATACAAAGGAAGCCAAAAAGTGGCTGGATTTGCTGGACGAAAGCGGAATCAGTTATTTTGCCTGGAGTCTTAGTAATAAAGCGGAATCCTCTGCACTGTTAAAATCCGGAACCTCTAAGAAAAGCGGATGGAAAAAATCAGACTTATCCAAGGCTGGGCAATGGGTACTGGGACAGTACCAGACGAGAAGCGGTAAAAAAAGTACAGCAGCTTCCTACAAGCCTGGTAAGGTTAAGACAATATCTGCAAAAAATGTGAAGGGCAAAAAAATAAAGGTTACTTTTAAGAAGGTAAGTAAAGCGACAGGCTATCAGATTGTTTATGCAACAAATAAGAAATTTACCAAGGCAGTAAAAATAAAGACGAAAAAGAATACCTATACCTTAAAGAAATTAAAGAAGGGAAAAACCTATTATGTACGGGTACAGGCTTACCGGAAGGTTAATGGGAAGATATATTATGGCAAGTACAGTGCCACAAAGAAGATAAAGATAAAAAAGTAGAAGGATTTGGCAGCTGTTTACAGAAAAGATGCAATAATAATACAAAAATAATACAAAGACGGGCATATAATAGTCTTGAAAATACAAGCTGCAAAGGCTATAATAAAGAGAATGCCAGACAGCAGGTATTTTAAGTATGAAAGAATGGAGAGAAGGGAATGAAAAAGATTTTGACACTAAAACATTTTCTTGCATGTTCTGCTTTTGTCTTATGTGGAATGCTTCAGATGGGAAACATTGCAGAAGCTGAGACTGTAGTGGATGCGAAGCCGGATAAAACGACTGAAGTCCAGAGCACAACACAGACAACAACTGAGGTGACAAATGATAATGGATGGAATCAGAAAAAGACATGCTATTACATAAACGGTGAAAAAGTAAAAGGAATACAGAAGATTGACAATAAATTATATTATTTTGACACCAAGGGAAATCTGTACAAGAAATTTGGAAAACAGAAGATTAAGGGAAAGACATACTATTTTAACAGGGATTATTCTTTAAAAACCGGAGTTGTTAAGGTTGGTAAAAAGTATTACTATTTCCAGAAAAAGGATGGTGCGCGCTATGAGGAAACCGGTATAAAAAAGGTTGATGGAAAGTATTATAATTTTACCTCAAAGCACTATCTGAAATCCGGCTGGTACCGTGACAAGAAAAGTAAACGATATTATTTTGACAAAAAGACATTTGCCGCGATGACCGGCTGGAAATACGTTGGAAAATATAAATATTATTTTAACAAGAAGGGACAGCTGCAGCAGGATGTAAGAAATAAGCTGACCAAAAAGCAGAAGTCCTCTTATATCATCAGGGTAAACCGTACTGCAAGCTGTGTTACGGTATATGCGAAGGATGGGAAGAAAGGATATACGATTCCGGTTGTGGCATTTGTGTGTTCAGCCGGTAAGGATACGCCGACAGGAACCTTCCGAATTAAAGACAAGCTTCGTTGGCATGAGCTGATGGGACCTTCCTGGGGACAGTGGTGTGAGCATCTGACACAGGATATATTATTCCACTCTGTGTACTATGATGTGGAACGGGATAACAAATCCCTGAATGTGAAGGCCTATAATAAGCTTGGAACCATGGCGTCCCATGGATGTATCCGGTTGACAGCCGGAGATGCAAAGTGGATATATGATAACTGTAAGATTGGAACAAAGGTTATTATATATAATAATAAGAAAAATCCGGGACCGTTTGACAAACCAAAGGCAAAAAAACTGAGTTCAAACCATACATGGGACCCAACGGACCCGACCATAAAATAGAATACCGGTATAGACAGAATATCGGAAATGTATCAGGATAAAACGGAATGAGAATTACCAGAAAGCGATAGCTGGGTAATTCTCATTTTTTGTTGCCGGGCATATGACAAAATGGTCTAGTGGACCATTTTGAGTTGAAACATTATGTGTATATAAAATGTGTGAGGACAGTGGAAAAGAAGAGAAAAATAAGCTAAAAGACTGAAAATAATATTAGAAATTTATAAAATATTAAATAATTTGATAATTAGTCGTTTTTATTCTATTTACAAATAGGATATTATTTTGTATTATAACATCAGTTTAAATGTTACACCCAGATAATATAATATATATGTTATATCTAAATAACAATTATGGAATTGATAATATTTATATTATGGATGCATTCCAGAAAGAAGCCCTGTGCTATACAGGACAGATTATTTTGGGTAATAAGTATGATTAGAAAGGAAAGAAGACGATGAAGCAGCAATTTGATGAAGCTACGAAGCGGGAAGTTGGTCTTTACCACTCAGAATTTGAGCATGACAACTGTGGTATTGGTGCAGTTGTGAACATTAAGGGTAAGAAGAGCCATGCAACGGTAACCAATGCATTGCAAATCGTAGAAAAACTGGAACACAGAGCTGGCAAGGATGCCGAGGGAAAAACAGGAGATGGTGTGGGAATTCTTTTACAGATATCCCATAAGTTCTTTAGTAAGGCTGCCGCATCCCTGGGTGTTTCTTTAGGTGAGGAGAGAGATTATGGTATTGGCATGTTTTTCTTTCCGCAGGATGAGTTAAAGAGAAACCAGGCAAAGAAGATGTTTGAGGTAATTGTTGAGAAGGAAGGAATGGAATTCCTCTGCTGGAGAGAAGTACCTACCAAGCCTCAGATTCTGGGAAAAAAGGCGGTAGATGTAATGCCGTGTATCATGCAGGCATTTATTAAAAGGCCAGCTGATGTAAACAAGGGCCTTGACTTTGACCGCAAATTATATATTGTAAGGCGTGTATTTGAACAGTCCAATGATGACTCCTATGTAGTGTCCTTATCCTCCAGAACCATTGTATATAAAGGTATGTTTTTAGTGGATGAGCTGAGGCTGTTCTTTGAGGATTTGCATGATGAGACTTATGAATCCGCCATTGCGCTGGTGCATTCCCGTTTCTCTACCAATACAACCCCAAGCTGGCTGAGAGCCCATCCGTACCGTTATCTGGTACATAATGGAGAGATTAACACCATCCGGGGTAATGCAGATAAAATGCATGCAAGAGAAGAGTCTATGGAATCCGACCATTTTAATGGGGAAATGCATAAGCTGACGCCTGTGGTAGACCCGGAGGGCTCTGATTCTGCAAGACTTGACAATACATTGGAGTTTCTGGTAATGAGCGGTATGCCTCTTCCACTGGCGGTTATGATTACAATTCCGGAGCCGTGGGAAAACAACCGGTATATGTCCCAGAAGAAAAAGGATTTTTACCAGTATTATGCAACCATGATGGAGCCGTGGGACGGACCGGCTTCTATCCTGTTTACCGATGGTGATATTATGGGAGCTGTACTGGACCGGAATGGTCTGCGTCCTTCCCGCTATATGATTACGGATGATGATAATCTGATTCTTTCTTCAGAGGTGGGAGTGCTGGATATTGAGCCAAGTCACATTGTCATGAAGGAAAGACTGCATCCGGGTAAGATGTTATTGGTAGATACAATTCAGGGAAAACTGATTTCAGATGAGGAATTGAAGGAGCAGTATGCAAGTGCACAGCCTTACGGTGAATGGCTGGATTTCAATCTGGTTCATTTAAAGGATTTGAAGATTCCGAATAAGAAGGCAGAGGAGCATACAAAGGAGGAACGGGCTAAGCTGCAGCGTGCCTTTGGATATACCTATGAGGATTTAAATACCATCCTGCCAATGGCACAGAACGGTACGGAAGCGATTCAGGCGATGGGTACGGATTCTCCTCTTGCAGTGTTATCCGATAAAAAACAGCCGTTGTTTAACTATTTTAAACAGCTGTTTGCCCAGGTTACGAATCCACCGATTGATGCAATCCGTGAGGAGGTTGTTACCTCTACCTCCGTTTATCTCGGAGCAGGAGGCAATATCTTAGAGGAAAAACCGGAAAACTGCCGGATGCTCAAGATAATGGACCCGATTCTTACCAACCTGGATTTATTAAAAATCCGCAATATGGAGGTAGAGGGACTGAAGGTTGGAGAGGTTCCGATTACCTATTATAAGAATACCTCTCTTGAAAAGGCAATTGACAGATTGTTTGTGGAGGCAGACCGGTTATACAGGGATGGCGTGAACATCTTAATCTTGACAGACCGTGGAGTGGATGAAAACCATGTGGCAATTCCTTCCCTACTGGCGGTCTCCGCTATGTCACAGCATCTTGTGAAGACAAAGAAGAAGACCTCTGTTGCATTGATTTTGGAGAGTGCAGAACCTAGATGTGTCCATCATTTTGCAACTCTGTTAGGCTATGGCGCATCTGCCATTAACCCATATCTGGCGCAGGAGTCCATCCGTGAGCTCATTGAAACAAACCGTCTGGATAAGGATTATTATGCGGCAGTAAATGATTACAATGCTGCTATTATACATGGTATTGTAAAGATTGCTTCCAAGATGGGAATTTCCACAATCCAGTCATACCAGAGCTCCCAGATTTTTGAGGCGATTGGTATTAACAAGGCTGTGGTAGACAAATATTTCACGAATACGGTAAGCCGGGTAGAGGGTATTGATATCAAGGATATTGAAAAGCAGGTGGATGAACTGCATTCTGCCGCCTTTGACCCGTTGGGACTTGACATGAACCTGTCCCTGGAGTCAAGCGGAAGCCATAAATACAGAAGCGGAAAGGAAGAGCATCTGTATAACCCGCAGACCATTCATTTATTGCAGCAGGCAACCCGTGTTGGCGATTATACAATGTTTAAGCAGTATTCCAAGCTGATTAATGAAGAAATGGATGCCGTTAATCTCCGGGGACTGATGGAAT
>JAXVOW010000041.1:0-1274 GCA_037301995.1 bacterium
GATATCCCACCAGAATCCCCACCAGAATTCCGCCTACTACCTGGCTCGGAGTATGTCCTACATATTCCTTTAATATAATTTTTGCCCATTCTCCTTTTTCTGCATCCTTTAAATGCTTCATAATCTCTTCATTTTTCAGAAACAGGTTAAGGATAATCGCCTGCTTTCCGGTTTCCATCCGGACATTCATGGCATCATACATAACAATCAGCGCAAAGGCTGCCGCCATTGGAAATTCAAACCCTGCAATTCCTTTACAGTAGGCTGTGGCATACATAAGTCCTACCACTGTAGCAGAATGGGAGCTGGGCATACCGCCACTTCCAATCAGACGCTCCGGATTAAACTCCTTTGTTAAGAAAAAATTGATAATTGCCTTTAAAACCTGTGCTGCTGACCATCCAAGTATGGGTGCCATAAGCATTTTATTGTGCAAGAGAATCTGTAAGGTTTCCATTTGACTCCTCTTCTATAACTCAACAACAATCTCATTGCTGTCAGCCAGCAAATCTGCTTTAATATAGTTACCCTCTAATTCCATACCATTTAAGCTCACTTTTGTAACACCGGATTCCCTGCCATTTGGATTTTTCACAATAATGTGAAGCTTTTTACCACGGAAATCCTTATCCATGGTAAATTCCTTCCAGTCAGAGGAAATAGCCGGGTTAATGCGAATTCCCTCAAAATCAGGTCTTAAGCCTAAAATACCTTCCACACAGCCCACCATAACCGTAGATGCGGTTCCGGTCAGCCAATGCACATGTGCACGGCCTTCAAATGGAGAATCCGTACTTTCCGTAAATTGCCCATGACAATATGGCTCCAGTTTACGAATTTCTGCTTTATCATTCATGGATGCCGGAGAAGACTCATTGAAATACTCAAAGGCACGGTTTCCATGTCCCATTAAGGCTTCTGCCAGTATAATCCATCCCTGCGGCTGTGAGAAAATACCGCCATTTTCCTTTGTAGAAGGATTGAATAGCAGCATCAGCGCTCCGTCAAATGCATGCTTTACATAGGATGGCGCCATCAATCTCACACCATAAGGTGTATTCAGCTCTCTATGAACTGACTCCAACGCAAGCTCTGCCTGCTCTTTTGTTGCCAGCCCTGAAATAACAGACCATGACTGCGGATTTAACCACATGTTTGCCTCTGGATGGTGCTTGGAACCAATTAATTCTCCATCCTCCTTGTAGCCACGGACAAAGCGGTCCTCTTCCCAGCAGTACTTCTGTATAGTATCTCCCAGCTCCTTCTGCACCTTA
>JAXVOW010000042.1:0-27859 GCA_037301995.1 bacterium
TCAGATGAAGAAAGCGAAGAAGAGAACAACACAATTTTAAATAATTACTACTCCAGTCTGAACCATGAAATGGTGGATTTAACTGTAGATAAAACTTACTCTTTACTGATAAGCAAATCGGTGGATACCACTAAGATTGAACAGGAGATTGTACTGTTTGACAGTGCACAGGACAATGCCCTGGGAGAAATCCGATTTTCTTATGATGGGGAACAAATTGGCTGTACTCCTATTACAAGTACCGCTCCTCTGCTTTCCTCTACTATGTCCCAGGAGACACCGGAAAATAAAACTTCCATATGGAAACAGATTAGCGGAGTTTTATTAAAAATTTTGATTGTGATTGCCGCACTTGTAATCATATTGATAATTTATCTTCTTTTTGCCGCTATAGTAAGAAATATACGGCGCAGCCGCAGAAAAAACAGATACAGAAGAAGACGGAAAAAACGGGATGATGATTATTACTTTTAGCGAATGAGAAAGGATAAATATGCCAAAGGATGAAACCAACC
The DNA here is from genome assembly GCA_037301995.1 of bacterium. GTDB lineage: Bacteria > Bacillota > Clostridia > Lachnospirales > Lachnospiraceae > CAG-590. Next base: position 516 of record JAXVOW010000042.1, read on the forward strand.
CACTTAACATTATAGAGGAAGCCAATTCCAAAACTTTGGATTACTTCAACAAAACCTATGTAAATAATCTGGAGCTGGTGCAAAATCTGAAAACAGAGCTGTTTGAGCTGGAGGTACAGATTGAAACCTTAGAGAAAACCAGGGATTTATATACCTATCACGTTGATAACCGCCGGAATGTATTTTCTCCTCTTGCCGGAGATAATGACTCTGCTACAACAAAGGGACATCAGATTGAACTGCAGATTAAGGATTTGGAGGATGCAAAGGAACGTCTGGAAAAACGTATTTCGGATTTGGAACAGGATATTACCTTTTATAAGGAACAGGTAAGCATGCTGTCCAAAGCCAATAAATGTATTCATACTGTTCTAATTGGAAGCAGTCATGATGAAGCACCACACTCTTCTGATTATGATGACGGCATTGAATTTATTGAAACAGAAGACACGGAAGCCAAGGCAACCCATCCCTATACCATGCTTATGCTGGAGGATTATGAAAATTACCAGCAGGCTGTCAGTCTAGACCAGAACATCAAACAGGAGCTGATTTCCAACCTGAACAAATTAGACGTGTTAAAGTGGCTGCTCCACTCTGACATTGGCAGGGCAAAGGTTACTCTGGATGAGCTTCACACATCCCAGCAGTCTATTTTAAATTCCCTGGAGAATGTGCTGGAGCATTTAAACTATAATATTGATACCAAACAACCAATATGGGATCAGGTGGACAAGCTGATTGCCGGCTACCAAAGGGAGCATCCGGAATGTATGATTGATTCCTCCTGTGACTGCACAGAGCATGAGTTAAATCTTCCACCGGTAATAACCATTCGCTTAATTAAAATGCTGCGTGAAGTATTTGACAATATTTTTAAGCATTCCAACGCCAACCGGGTAACTTCTAAAATATTTATCAGCAGCCGGTTAATTGATGTATATGTCAACGATAACGGTGTGGGTATTCCGGAGGATTACTTAGAGCGTTCCAGCTGGAGTTCAGGACTTCACAAATTACATGAAATTATTTACCAATTAGATGGGAAACTACAGATTCAGGGAGATTTGATTTCCGGGACTAACGTACGTTTTTCATTTCCTATTAAAAAATAAAACATTTACCAGATTTAATAAAACCAGGAGGCTATTTTTATTATGAAAGAACAGGTTATTGAGCTGATTGCTACAGCCGCAGATTTAGATAGGGAAACCGTTGCAGGAATTTTGGAAATTCCGCCAAGAGCAGATATGGGAGATTATGCATTTCCATGCTTCCAGCTGGCAAAATCCCTGCACAAGGCACCGCCGTTAATTGCTGCTGATATTGCAGAAAAAATTAATAAGACAGAAATTATTGATAAGTTAGAGGTTAAAGGCGCTTATCTCAATTTCTTTCTAAAAAAGGATATGCTTGTAAAAAACATGGTGGAAAATGCCAGTATTTCTGATTTTGGCGCATCCACCCTTGGCAATGGAAAAACCATCTGTATTGATTACTCCTCTCCAAATGTGGCAAAGAATTTTCACGTGGGACATCTTCGCACAACAATTATTGGTAATTCCCTTTATAAAATTTACAGTAAACTGGGATATCAGGTAGAGCGTATCAACCACTTAGGCGACTGGGGTACACAATTCGGAAAGCTGATTGTTGCCTATAAGGCATGGGGAAATAAGGAAGCTGTTGAAAAGGATGGGGTTGCAGAGCTTATGCGGCTCTATGTGAAATTCCATGAGGAAGCAGAAAAGGATGATTCCCTGAACGACCAGGCAAGAGACTGGTTTACACAGATGGAAAAAGGAAATGAAGAAGCCCTGTCCATCTGGCAATGGTTTGTGGATATCAGCTTAGAGGAATATAAGAGAACTTATGAGTTACTGGGTATGGAATTTGACCATTATCTCGGTGAAAGCTTTTACCGTGACAAAACAGCGGATGTAGTAAAACGGCTACAGGATGCAGACCTGTTACAGGAAAGCCAGGGTGCCCAGATTGTTGATTTAGAGGAATACAATATGGCGCCATGCCTGATTATGAAAAAGGATGGCAGCTCTATCTATGCAACCAGGGATTTGGCTGCTATATTCTATCGTAAGGCTACCTGGAATTTTGACAAATGTCTCTATGTAACCGGTCAGGAGCAGAAGCTTCACTTTGCCCAGGTATTCAAGGTAGTAGAGCTTCTTGGAAATGAATGGGCGCAGGACAGTCTGGTTCACATTCCTTATGGACTGGTCAGCTTAGAGGGCGCTAAGCTCTCCACACGAAGCGGTAATATTATCTATGCAGAAGATATTTTATTAGAGGCAATTGATAAGGTAAAGCAAATTATCCTTACAAAAAATCCTGACTTAGAGAACAAGGATGAAACTGCCAAAATGGTAGGAGTTGGCGCAATTATTTTTCATGATTTATATAATCAGAGAATCAAGGATGTTTCCTTTAAATGGGACAAGGTTTTAAACTTTGATGGTGAGACAGGTCCCTATGTACAGTACACCTATTGCCGTTGTGCCAGCATTCTCCGCTCCGTTTCCTATGATGAAAATGCGGCAATTGATTATAACCAGCTGCTGGATGAAGAAGCCATTGCACTGTTAAAGGAAATTAACCGATTCCCTCAGGTAGTTCTGGATGCCGCAGAAAAATATGAACCATCTGTAGTTGCCCGTTTTGCCATGGATGTTGCACAGGCTTTCTCCCGTTTCTATAACGCATGCCGCGTTAATGTTGAGGATGAAAATATCCGTAATGCAAGAGTAAAACTGGTAGCCTTAACAAAAACTACTTTACGGGATGCTCTTGATTTACTTGGAATCAGCTGTCCGGAACAGATGTAGCGATATTAAAATTTAACTACGGTTAAATTTTATAAGAGTATGAAATTACAGGGAGGTCTCTATGCTTCTTATTAAAAATGGTTATATTTTAGACCCAAAATCCCGACGTGAGGGAGTTTATGACATATTAATTGAAGATAATAAAATAAAAAAGATAGATACCTTTATTACTTTAATTGATTTATCCGATAAAGAAAAAGAAGATTTACAAATCATTTATGCTGACAACATGATGGTGGCTCCCGGATTGGTGGATGTTCATGTACATTTTCGGGACCCTGGATTTACTTATAAGGAGGATATTTATTCGGGAGCCAAGGCTGCCGCAAAAGGAGGTTTTACTACCGTTGTTTTAATGGCAAATACAAAACCAACTGTAGATAACAAAGATACTCTTGAATATGTGATTAATAGAGGAAAAGAAACCGATATTCATGTTTTAACCTGCGCTTCTATAACAAAAGGGTTAAAGGGAAAAGAATTAACCGATATGGATTTACTAAAAAGTCATGGGGCAGTCGGCTTTACAGATGATGGCATACCGATGCTGGACGAAGAATTAGTTTTCACCGCAATGAAAAAAGCAAAGGAATTAAGAGTTCCTTTAAGCTTCCATGAGGAAAATCCTGCTCTTATTACCAATAATGGTATTAATCATGGAAAAGCCTCTGAATATTATAATATTGAGGGTTCTCCAAGAGGTGCGGAAATTGATTTAATTTACCGTGATTTACAGCTTGCGGTAAAAATAGATGCTCCAATTAATATCCAGCATATCAGTTCAAAGGAAGGAGTGGAGCTGGTACGACAGGCAAAACAGGATTCTGCTAACATCCATGCCGAGGCAACACCACATCATTTTTCGTTGACTGAAGAATCCGTAATTAAATATGGTACTCTGGCAAAAATGAATCCTCCTCTGCGTACAGAACAGGACCGACTGGCAATTATTCAGGGATTAAAGGATAACACCATTGATATTATAGCAACCGACCATGCTCCCCATAGTGCAGATGAAAAAGCAAAACCAATTACAGAAGCTCCAAGCGGTATTATCGGATTGGAAACTGCTCTTCCACTTGGGATAACCAATCTTGTAAAAGCTGGTCATTTATCTTATATGGAGCTGCTGGAAAAAATGACAATTAATCCTGCTTTAATGTATCATTTAGATTGTGGATATATTGCGGAGGGAGGCCCGGCGGACTTAGTTATTTTTAATGATAACTCCGAGACCATTGATACCTTTTGTTCTAAATCAAACAATTCCCCTTTCAAAGGGCAAACCTTTAAGGGTCAGGTTCAATATACAATTTGTGATGGTAAAATTATATATCAGAAATAGTAGAAAAGAGTTATAATGTTTCACGTGAAACATTATAACTCTTTTTTTATAAAATCTAAAACTCAATAAATAGTGTTTTTTGTTTTTTAATTTACTAGATATCGTCTTTCACAATTTCACTTAATATGTTAGAATATATGTTGGTAAAAATATATTACAATAAAATTTTGAGATAGAATATCTTATTAAGGAAGTACATACGAATGGGAAGAATTATAGCAATTGCAAACCAGAAGGGTGGTGTTGGTAAAACAACAACATCTATTAACTTAGCCGCCTGTCTAGCTGAAAAAGGATTTAAAACTCTGGCAGTGGACATGGACCCACAGGGACATTTAACAACAGGATTTGGTATAAACAAGGATGAATTGGAATACACCATTTATGATGTTATGTGTGAAAACTGTAATATTGGTGAGGCTATGTTAATAAATGTTATACCAGGACTAAATCTCTTACCTTCCAATCGTTATCTTGCTGGTGCAGAGGTTGAATTTATTGGCGAACCTGATATGCAATATATTATTAAAAATCAATTACAGAAAATACAGGACAAGTTTGATTATGTAATAATTGATTGTCCACCTGCACTGGGAATGCTTACAATTAATTCCATGACAGCAGCAAACACTGTTTTAGTACCAATACAGTGTGAATTTTTTGCATTAGATGGACTTTCTCAATTAATATATACAATTGAATTAATTCAGCAAAAATTAAATAAGAATTTAAAGATTGAGGGAGTTGTGTTTACCATGTATGATTCCCGTACGAATCTTTCCTTACAGGTAGTAGAAAATGTAAAAGAAAATCTAAATCAAAATGTATATAAAACAATTATACCAAGGAATGTCAGATTAGCAGAAGCACCAAGCCATGGTATGCCAATTACAACTTATGACTCAAGAAGCGCCGGTGCAGAAAGTTACCGGTTGTTAGCGGATGAAGTCATTACCAATATAAATATTTAATAAAAATGTTTCCATAAGATTTTTAGAAAACAAAAAATGTTTCACGTGAAACATCAGGAGGAATAAAAAATGCCAAAAAAAGGACTGGGGAATGGTCTGGATACCATGTTAGGAGTCAACACAACTCAATCCAGAAAGAATAAAACATCAAGCACATCAAAGGAAGATGTGAAGGAAGTCATTAAAGAAGTTGTAAAGGAAGTACCAACTGAAATCACTCTCAAAATAAAAGATATTGAAATAAATAAAGACCAACCAAGAAAACAATTCAATGAAGATGCATTACAGGAATTGGCAGATTCCATTGGGCAGCATGGTATAATAGAGCCTCTTGTAGTTACAAAGAGAAAGGACTACTATCTTCTTGTTTCCGGTGAAAGACGCTGGCGTGCTGCAATGAAGGCTGGATTAAAGGAAGTTCCTGTTGTAGTCAAGGATTATACAGACCAGCAAATATTAGAAATAGGATTAATTGAAAATATTCAAAGAGAAGACTTAAATCCTATTGAAGAAGCTCAGGCTTATAAAAAATTAATAGAAGAATTTCATTTAAAACAAGATGATGTTGCAGAACGGGTTTCTAAGAGTAGAAGTGCCATTACCAATATATTGCGACTATTGAACTTATCAGAACCGGTTCAGGAAATGGTTATTGATGAAAAGCTTTCTAACGGACATGCAAGAGCATTACTTCCAATTGAAGATAAAGACCTTCAATATGATACTGCATGTAAGGTTTTTGATGAACGGCTTTCGGTAAGAGAAACAGAGAAGCTTGTAAAGAAACTTTTAAATAATATAAATAATCCACAAAAAGAAGAGATTGCTGCCACAGAGGAGACATTAGATTTCTTATACAAAGAAATCGAAGAAAATTTCAAATATAAGCTGGGAGCAAAAACTACAGTAAAAGCAAAGAATAATGATAAAGGAAAAATAGAGATAGAATATTATTCCAAAGATGAATTAGAGCATATTATGGAATTAATATACTCTATTCAAAATTAATAAAAACAAACAGAAAAATTCAGCTATGCTGAAGTAAATAGAGGATGAGGATAAAAATGGGGACAGATATTTTTGAATCAATTGGAATAAGTACAGACCTTGTGGTAATTATACTCATTGTAATCGTGCTGCTCCAATTTATATGGATATTTACAATTATTTCCAAATATAATAAATTAAATAAACGTCTTACCAAATTTACTACCGGAAGAGATGCCGGAAATTTAGAGGAAATCATTACAAAACGTTTTTCCGAAATCCGGCAGATTGTAAAAAACGAGAAACAGCAGAATCGTGATATTGATATTATTAATGATAAATTTCTGACCACCTTTTGTAAAATTGGTCTGGTAAAATATGATGCCTTTAAAGAGATGTCAGGAAAATTGAGTTTTTCTCTTGCATTACTTACAGAAAATCATGACGGAATCATTATTACCTCCATGCACAGCCGGGAGGGTTGTTTTACCTATTGTAAAGAAGTAACCAATGAAGAATCCTATTACATCTTATCGGAAGAGGAACGCCTTGCCCTGAATGTTGCTATTGGCAAGGATGGTGCAAAAGAGGCAGCAAAAGAACGAGAAGAAAGAAAACCGGAAATAGGCTATTAAGGAGTACTCTATGCATAGTTATCTAAGAGCAATTGGCTTTAGCAAGCTTAAAAATAAAAGAGAGCAAAATACACTTATAACCTCCGTACTGGAAAATAACACGGATAAAATGGAAATTGAAATAAGCTCCGGTATCCGGCTTGTACAGATTAACCACAATTTTGGAAAAAATTTAGGTATTTCGGTAATTGGAGAATATGATAACGAAGAAATTTTTTCTGTTGACCATTTTTTTCCATTTTGCTTTGGATACCATACTACCGACCAGGTGGATATTCAAATTGAACCTCACACGGACAAGGAAGCTTACTCCGCGGTATCTGAGGATTATAATCTTGGAATGACACTTATTTATAGCTTACAAAATATTGTAGATTATGTTCGCAGCACCTGGTCAAATGATTACTATAAAAATCCAAAAAGGGTAAAATTTGGTGCCCTGTCTTTAGAGGGAAGAATTTTATATGGCGTCCACCTTGACTACATTGCCTGTCCCTATGACAAACAGCCAATCAGCAGTAAAGACAGACGGAAGCTAATTGCAAAAGCAAAATCCGGAGATATGGATGCTTTAGAGAATTTAACCCTGGACGATATGGATACCTACTCTCTTATAACAAAGAGAATTAAAGATGAGGATTTATTGACAGTAGTGGAAACTTATTTCATGCCATATGGTATTGATAATGAACACTACTCCATTCTTGGAATTATTCAAAATATTGAGCAAATAATTAATGAATTTTCCGGAGAAATGGTGTATAATCTAACTATACTATGTAACGATGTCACATTAGATGTTGTCATCAACTCGCTAGACCTGCAGGGAGAGCCAAAAACAGGCAGACGTTTTAAGGGAATTATCTGGCTGCAGGGACATGTAGACTTCACATAGAAGAATCCATGTATAGATAATTTCATTGATAATCTGAAAATGATATGTTATCATTTTTTACTCAGTACCCGTAGTTAAATGGATATAACAATTCTCTCCTAAAGAATAATTGTGGGTTCGATTCCCGCCGGGTACACTCTCAAATTATAAACCTTGCTTATGGGAGGTAAATCAGAATATGAATATTAAAAAGACAAATTTAACATTCAGTGCCGTAGGATTCGTAGCTTCCATATTGGTACTGCTGTATTTAATTTTAAACACCCCAGACATGATTGAATTAATTATTGTTTTTGGTTTGATTGCTCTGGCAGATACATATTTTCTGGTAGACAGCATCGTCAAAAAGATTGATGAAATTGCTGAGGCATCCATGGATAAACAGACTGAGCTTGTAAAAGTAGAAAAAGGCATTTATTCGGTAGCCAAGAGAGAGGAATCTGCTAATATCAGACAAAATGAAGAATTATTAGAACAGCTTGAACAGTTAAGAGAAGAAAATAAACGGTTAAATGACGAGCTTATCGAACAGCAAAAGCTTTGCACGAAGATTTTAATTAAGAAAAATCAGGAAATCAGCGGTAAATCACTTAACAGTTCTGACCGCATTTCCAAGCTTTTGGTTCAATTAAATGGTAATACAAGCAGTGCTTCAAAGGAAACAATGGAGGTATTGGAAGAGATTAATAAAGCATTGGACAATTACTACAATGATAGCAAACAGGATAATGTGAGACGTATGAGGGCCAACTAATCATTTTTTGTACAGTTAAAGAAGGATTAATATGAATTATATTGTTATGGATTTAGAGTGGAATCAAAGTTCTTCTGGGCAATCAGGCGAAAATCCTAGATTGCCCTTTGAAGTTATAGAGATAGGCGCTGCTAAATTGGATTGCAAATTTAATATCATTGACCAATACGGAAGTATTATTAAACCAAGAGTATACCGCCGGTTACAATCTAAAATCCGCGAGCTGTTAAATTACGATGAAGCATTTCTCCGGACAGGACGTCCATTTGATGTGGTATTTCGTGAATTTAAAAAATGGTGTGGTGATGATTACATATTCTGTACCTGGGGTCCATTGGATTTGACTTATCTTCAACAGAATATGGATTTCTACTATTTGAAAAATTTTGCTTTTCCTCTAAAATTTTATAATCTTCAGGAAATCTATGCCTTGAATCATTACAATGACAAGAACCAGATGCCAAGTCTGGAAAAAGCAGTGGTTGAACTTCACATTCCAATTGTTGAACCATTTCACTGTGCAAAAAATGATGCTTATTACACAGCTAAGGTCTTTCAGGAAATGAACAGGAAAAAGCTTTCCGACATGTATAGTATTGACTGCTATCATTATCCAACCTGTGAAGAAGAAGAAATCACTTCCCAGCACAGCAATTATAGTGAATATATAACCCGAACCTTTAAGAGCAAAAAGGAAGCAATGAGTGATAAAAATATATCTTCTCTTCGCTGTCACAAGTGTAACCGCAAATTAGCTAAAAAAATACGCTGGTTTGTTAATAATCCTACTACCCAGATATGTGTGGGAAAATGCTGGAACCATGGACTAATCTGTGGAAAAGTACGTTTTAAAAACACAAGAGACGGTAATGTATTTGTTGTAAAAACAGTTGAAAAAATCAACAAAAAGGAATTTGAAAAAATCCGGGACCGGCAGATTGAATTACGGGAAAAACGAAAAGAAAAGCGTCATCAAAAGAAGAATGCATCATAAAACAGGAGCTTATGAAAAGCTCCTGTTTTTATATAACTTTATATCAGCATCCATTATCATAATTTCTATTTAATTGGCTCCTTACTGGCAGTCCCGGCTTTCCGGGGATATGTCTTAGGCGTATTTTTTACTTTATCAATCAGTACAAAGGAACGCTCAATATCTGAATTCGGCAATTTGCACTTTTTAACTGTAGTTAATTTTCCACCTAAAACATTTATCGCCTTTTTCGCACTGTCAAGCTCATCCTCTATATCTGCTGACTTATAGGAAATAAATTTCCCGCCGTTTTTTACAAATGGAAGACAATACTCACTTAGAGTAGAGAGATTTGCCACTGCCCTGCTTACACATAAATCAAAGCTTTCCCGGTAAGCTGCATTTCTTGCCATTTCTTCTGCTCTGCCATGAACTCCATTAATATCACATAATTCCAATTTATCAATCACCGATTGCAAAAATTTTACACGTTTATTTAAAGAATCCATCAAGGTAACCTGTAATTGTGGAAATGCAATCTTCAATGGAATACCTGGAAATCCCGCTCCGGTACCCAAATCCAGAATCTTTAAATTCTTATCCAAATTACAAATATCCGGATACACCTTAGCCAATGCCAGAGAATCCAAAAAGTGCTTGGTAATCACCTCATCCAACTCTGTAATTGCTGTCAAGTTCATGACTTTATTTGTTTCTATAAGCATTTCATAATAAACTTCAAACTGGTTTATCTGTTCTGTGGATAATTCAACATTAAGCTCTGCTGCTTTTTCAATAAGTCGGTTCATATTTTCTACCTGTCCTGATAATTTTTAGATACTATACTATTAAAGATATTATAATAATCTCCAACTCCTATTGCAATACCAATTACATCTAAATTTCCTTATAAAAAACCAAAGAACAGAATTCTGCCAAAGTTAAAATATTCCATGAATGCAGCTTCCATCCGTCTTCTGCATTTTTATCAATAACCTCCTGAAGCTTTTTATTAAATCTTTTCATTGAAAAAATTGAAAATGTAAAATAATCTGTCTTATAAATTGTCTTACCCATAAATATTTTCCTCCATAATAAAATAATCCTGTCAATCACTTTTTGACTGACAGGATTATCTTATAAAAATAGAATAGAAAAGGCTATCAACATATTGTTGCAGGTATGTAAACTTCCAGTTGCACTTTAATTAATGTGTTATATTATATAAAAATCTTCCAAAATGATACCCTAATTCATATGAAACCAAATATAATATCCCCACCAGCACCAGAATAATCAGTACGTATAATAATTGTAATTTTTTCTTCTGTTTATCATTTAAATTCGTTAAAAAAATCTGAATCCTGTTCATTAAAGTATCTGTATGATATTCTAATAATTCCTTTTCCTGTTCTGATAATTTCTCCTTTTCCACTCCACGCATCAGATAATCCAAAGAAACACTGAAATAATCACTTAAAAAAATTAATCTGGTCATTTCCGGATATCCCTTATCCGATTCCCATTTTGAGACAGACTGCCTGGATACATCCAATAGTTCAGCTAATTCCTCCTGCGATAATCCGGAGCTTTTTCTTAATTCATATAAACGATTACCAAATGTCATCTGATAGTAACCCCCGCTATAATATCTTTTCCATTCCAATCTTTTGTGGTACAAGTCCACATTTTTCATAAAATTGCATTGCACCTTCGTTACATGACCATACATTGAGGGTAACATTGTAACACCCCTGTTTTTTTGCAAATGCCAGAACATATTCGTATATTTGTTTACCAATATGCTGTCCCCTGCTATCTTCATCCACACACAAATCATCAATATATAAGGTTTTTATATCCGTTAAAATATTATCCTCTATATGCTGTTGAAATACACAAAATGCATAGCCAAGAACAATATCATTATCATCTACTCCAACAAAAATTGGTTTTGTATCATCCCTGATAATTTCCAACAATTCCTTATCCGTATATTTTTTTACATTTCCCTTAAATAAATCCGGTCTGCCATTATGATGAACCATTAAAACCTGGCAGAGTAGTTTATTGATTCCATTCATATCTTTTTCTTCTGCTCTGCGGATTTTCATGATACTGCCCCTTTCTATATTATTCGTTAATTTTCCAATAACCTTTTCTATCAGAACCTAGTACCTTACTAATTCACACATTTAAATATATCATCAACACCGATATATCTGCCGGTGACACTCCCGATATTCTTGAAGCCTGTCCGATATTCTCCGGCCGGATTTCATTTAATTTCTGCCTTGCTTCCTTTCTAAGATTATGCACATTTTCATAATCAATATCCAATGGAATTCTCTTTTTCTCCAGCTTCTTAAAATGCTCTACCTGGGAGCGCTGACGCTTTATATATCCATCATACTTTAACTCAATATTAATCTGCTCCATAATATCCTTTGCAAAAGGACTGTTCCACAAGTTTTCATTCTCCTGGTAAATTTTTTCCCTGTCTGTATCAATCGGCGCAAGCTGTTCATAGGAAAGCTCAGGACGTTTGATTAAATCTGCCAAAGAGGCAGCTGTTTTTAAGGTGGTGCTTCCATTTTCCTCTAAAAATGACTGTACTGCCTTATTAGCACCCACCATAGTCTCTGATAATCTTGCTACTTCCTTTTCTATTAATTGTCTCTTTTTGCAGAAATGCTGATATCTCTCCTCATCAATCAATCCAATTTCATATCCAATATCCGTAAGGCGCAAATCTGCATTATCCTGACGAAGCAGTAAACGGTATTCTGCACGGGAGGTCATCATCCGGTAAGGCTCCCTGGTCTCCTTTGTCACCAGGTCATCAATCAGTACTCCAATATATCCCTGTGACCGGTCTAACACTACCGGTTCTTTTCCCTGCAGCTTTCTCGCCGCATTGATTCCTGCCATTAATCCCTGTGCAGCAGCCTCCTCATAACCGGAGCTTCCATTCATTTGTCCCGCACTGAATAAACCCTCCACATCCTTAAACTCCAGGGATGGCTTTAACAACAATGCGCTGATACAGTCATATTCAATGGCATAAGCATTTCTCACAATCCTTGCATTTTCCAGACCCGGTACACTCCGGTACATTGCATACTGCACATCCTCCGGCAATGAAGAGCTCATACCGCCAATATACATCTCATTTGTAAATTCTCCCTCCGGCTCCACAAACACCTGATGGCGGTCCTTATCTGCAAATTTCATTACCTTATCTTCAATAGAAGGACAATATCTGGGACCTGTTCCCTCAATTGCTCCTGAAAACAGCGGGGAACGGTCAATGTTACTTCGGATAATATTATGTGTTTCCTCATTTGTATAAGTAAGATAACAGCTGACCTGCTCTCTTTTAATATCTTCTTCTGTATTGGTAAAGGAAAATGGTACAATGGTTTCATCTCCCTTTTGTTCTTCCATCTTTGAGAAATCAATACTTCTCTTATCGATTCTTGCCGGTGTCCCGGTCTTAAAACGACGCAAAGGGATTCCGGCATTTAACATGGAATCCGATAAATAATTGGCAGCGGATAATCCATTTGGACCTGTGTGGTTCACCACATCCCCATAAATACATCTAGCTTTTAAATATACCCCGGTACAGAGAATGACACACTTTGCAAAATAGGAGGCTCCGGATTTTGTGCGGACACCCCTTATCTTCTGCCTGTTCTTTCCCTGAAATACGTTCATTTTTTCTTTATCTATGTTCTTGGATATAACATTATTTTCATCAAATAACAGCTCTGTTACCTCTGCCTGCCGTAACGTCAGATGCTCTGTGTTCTCCATGGTCATACGCATCTGTCTTGTATATTCCGCCTTGTCCGCCTGAGCACGTAGGGAATGTACAGCAGGACCCTTTGATTTATTAAGCATTTTGGACTGGATATAGGTTTTATCGATATTCTTACCCATTTCCCCTCCTAAGGCATCAATTTCACGGACGAGATGTCCCTTTGAGGAACCTCCTATATTGGGATTACATGGCATCATTGCTACACTGTCCATACTGACGGTAAATAAAATTGTCTCCTGTCCCATTCTTGCCAGTGCTAAAGCTGCCTCACAGCCGGCATGCCCTGCTCCAACCACAATTGCATCATATGTTTCTTCTATTGTATTCATCTGCTATTCCTCCATATGATATTTCAACAAATAATCATTTTCCCATACAGAATTCTTTAAATATCGTATCAACCAAATCATCTTCTACCGACTCTCCGATAATATATCCAAGCCTTTCGTATGCCGCCATCAAATCAATAGAATAAAAATCCTCCGGCATACCATCTGCAATACTTTGCCGTACCATCTTAATAGAAGAAAGCGCTTCCTCCAAAGCCTCCTTATGACGCATGTTTGTAATATAAATTTCATCATTATAGGATAAGCTTCCATGAAAAAACATATCATTTAATTTCTCGTAAAATACTTCAAAGCCTGTCTGCTCTTTGGCACTGATATCAATGATTGTCTTGTCTAAATGTGATAATACTTCTTCTGTTGTTACCATACTTTTTAAATCAGATTTGTTCTGCAGAATAATAACCTGCTTTTCCTTAATCGAATTCATAATCTGATAATCATTTTCATCCAGTGGAACAGAGGAATCTACAATATATAAAATCAAATCAGCTTTCTCCATTGCTTGTAAAGATTTATCTACACCAATCCGCTCCACCACATCCTCTGTATTCCGGATTCCGGCAGTATCCACAATATTTAAAGGAATCCCATTAATGGATATAAATTCTTCCAGCGTATCTCTTGTTGTTCCTGCTATATCCGTTACAATGGCACGCTCCTTTCCCATTAACACATTCAGTACAGAAGATTTTCCCGCATTGGGTTTTCCAAGAATTACCGTCTGGATTCCCTCTTTCATTATCTTTCCGTCCTCTGCAGTCTGTATCAGATGGGAAACCTCCTGTTCCATATTACTAAGCAGTATATCTAATTCATCATCAAATCCATCTAAGCTGTAATGCTCCGGGTCATCTAAAGCAGATTCAATATAAGCAATATTGTGAATCAGTTCACCACGCAGCTTTTCTATCTTTTTTCGCAAGCTTCCCTTTAATTGGGAAACAGCTGTCTTTGCCGCCAAATTACTCTTTGCGGATATTAAATCCATAACCGATTCCGCCTGAGACAAATCAATCCTTCCATTTAAAAATGCACGTTTTGTAAATTCACCGGGTTCTGCCAGTCTTGCACCATTTTTTATCAATAAATGAAGAATCTGTTTCATTACCTGTACACCGCCATGACAGTCAATTTCCACAACATCCTCTCTCGTATAGGTGGAGGGCGCCTTCATCACCAAAACAATTACCTCATCAATAATTTGTTCCTCTTTTTCATAAATTCTGTCCACAATATTCCCATAAGCAGCTGTATAAGATTCCAGATTATGAATCTCTTTTCCTCTTTTCTTTGGAACAAAAACAGAATCTGCTATTTTAATTGCATGTTCACCACTTACACGAATAACTCCAATTCCACCCTGGTTCATTCCCGTTGCTATGGCAGCTATGGTATCTGAAAGTTTTATCATTTCTCTTACCCTTCTAAATTATCTTAATCTTTATTTTCTTCCTTTTCTTTGTCAACGTGCATATTATACCACAAGAGCATATATAAAAAATAGTGGAAAGATTCATTTATTCAGATGAATCTTCCCACCTCTCCATTCATATACTCTTCCCTTATTTTTTCAAATATACAACTACCTTGCGGTAAGGCTCTTCACCCTCGCTCCTGGTTGCCACATATTTATCATTTTGCAATGCAGAATGAATAATTCTTCTCTCATATGGATTCATAGGCTCAAGAGTAACACTTCTTCTGCTTCTCTTAACCTTAAATGCAATATTCTTAGCAAGGTTTTCCAAAGTATCTTTTCTTCTTGCACGATAATTTTCCGTATCCAGCTTCACACGGACATAGGATTCACTTTCCTTATTAACAAACAAACTAATCAGATACTGTAAAGCATCTAAGGTCTGTCCTCTCTTACCAATCAGAATACCCATTTCCGGTCCTTCCAAATTAATATTCATATTATTGTTTTCTTCATCAAAATCAATGGTAATTTCTGTCTCAATATCCATTGCCTTAAATAAAGCTTCCAGATATTCATTTGTCTTGTCTGCGATTGTTTTAGCTTTCTCAGCCTTCTTTGCCTTTATAATAGCAGGCTTTGCACCCAGTCCCAAAAATCCGGTAGAACCCTTATCCACTACTTCATATTCTAATTCACTGCTTATAATTCCAAGCTCTATTGACGCTGCTGTAACTGCCTCTTCTACTGTTTTTCCCTTAAATTCTGTGTAACTCATTTTACTTCTCCTCCTTAATTACTTTTATCATTATTTGAATTGTTGTAATTCATCATAATATTTGCTTTTGAACCAAGGCTTCCTTCTTTATATTTTTTATTCTGCTTTTGCTGTACTGCTTTCTGCGATTTTTCAGAAGGAACATAATTTCTTAAGGAGGCTGCAGAATTCTTTTTCATTGCCTGCTGTTTTTCCAGCTGCTCCTGGGCCTCCGCAGAGGTATCCATCATACGCTCCATAAAGGATTTCTTACCACCGCGTTTTTCCTTCTTTTTCGCTGCCTTTTCCATCTGTTTTTCCAAAATTGCATCCATATCTACATGGTCATAATAGAAGTTGGTAGCCAGCTGTGTCAATAAGGATATTAATGCACTAACTGACCAGTAAATACCAATACCTGCCGGCAGTGAAATACAGATAAAAATGGACATAAGAGGCATTGTAATCTGCATACTCTTCATCATTGTATTTGCTGTCGCATCTCCCTGCTGCTGATTACCGGAAGTCAGCTTCATGGACAGGAAATTAAAAAGAGCAGATGATATTGGAATCAAAAGTGCCCAGCTTAATTTATAACCAGGAGCTTCCAAAATATTAATTCCAAGAATGAATGAATGAATCTGGTCAATTTTATCAATGTTTTCTGCTACATCTCCTGATAAACTCAAGGTATCCATTAAAGTATTTAAATGAGACACTCCAAAGTTAGATAAAACATCTATCACATTATCAATACCAACCTCTGCTAAATCTTTAAATTTACTGATTGCATAGCTGGCACCACTGATACTGTTTTCATCTACAAAATCAATTAAAAACTGCTGTACTTTTTCTTTTCCCTGGCTATTTATTACACCCTGGGCAATCGGTGTATACATATCCTTTATCTTTCCAACATAAGCAGGAATATTCTGTATTACCCTGTAAAGTGCATAAATTATCGGTAACTGAATCAAAGTAGGAAGACATCCACTTGTCATGGATGTTCCATATTTATCATACACAGCCTGCAGCTCCTGCTGCTGCTTTACCATGGATTCCTGGTCTTTTTTATCCTTATATTTTTTTTGAATTTTTTGAATCTCAGGCTGAATAATCGCATTAATCTTTGTAGATTTCTGCTGTTTAAATGTTAATGGAAATAGTATCAGCTTCACAATTACAGTGAACAGAATAATACATAATCCTAAATTTGCTATTCCATCACTTCCTGCCAGAATATTATAAGTAAAATCCAATAATTTACCAAATACCCAGGCAAATGGTCCTAAAAAACCTCCCTGCGCCGTTAAAAACATCAAAATAAAAGTCCTCCTTAAAATTTTTTCTGTGGAACCGGATCATATCCACCTTTTGAAAAAGGATTACACCGTAAAATTCTCCAAATTGCCAACAAGCTTCCCTTCACTACTCCATGAACTTCTAAAGCCTCTATGGCATAGGAAGAACAGGTTGGATAATACTTACAGGTTGCATGTCCTTTAAGCGGTGACAAAAATTTCTTATAAAATTGTATTATTTTAATGAGAATATTCTTAATAATGTTCAAAACACACCTTATTTTGTGCATTCTTCCGAAGAATCCAGGATTCGATGCAGCTTAGCTAAATGGAGAAATGCACTTTCCATATCCCAATAGTTACGACCTTTAGAATTAACCCTAGCCACCACTACAATATCTTTTCCTTTTATAAGGTTATGTTGCTGTAAGCGGTAAACTTCTCTAATCAATCTGGTGATACGATGTCTGACAACACTATTGCCAACCTTCTTACTAACAGATATCCCAAGTCTGTTACTCTCCAGATTATTGTCCACTATATACATAACAAGGTATTTATTAGCATAGGATTTACCCCGTTTATATACATTTCCAAATTCTAAACTGTTCTTTAAAGAAATAAATTGTTTCATTTGATTGATTCCTAACTCAAAAATGGTCCACTGGACCATTTCCTCATATGCTTGGCAACAAAGAAAAAGGCCACAAATCTGTGACCTATGCTGATAAACGCTTTCTACCCTTTGCACGTCTTGCGGCCAAAACTTTTCTACCATTTGAAGTGCTCATTCTTTTTCTAAAACCATGAACCTTTGATCTCTGTCTCTTCTTAGGCTGAAATGTCATTTTCATATTCAAATACACCTCCTTCTTTTTGAAAACACCTAGCCCATTATATTAAAAAAACCCTTGTAAGTCAAGCAATTCTTTATGTTTTTCTTCATTTAAATTTGAAACACAACATATGGTATTTTTCCTTCTATTTTATTACTATATGATTGTTACCCTGATTCTAAAAACCTATACAATTTAGTCATTTTCTGAAATTTATCCTGAAATTCTCTTGTGTTTACATAATGTTATCCACAAAATGTGAATAACTTGTGGATAACTAGCCTTTTTCTATGTGGATTTATAGACTTTCTCCTCCGTTTTATTGATTTTTTTACAAAAATCAAAGTTTTCCACAATGCATTCCATCCTTAAAGATACCTCTTTTTTCTTGAAAAAAACCTGTCTTTAGTGTATTATTAATTAGTATGCGTATGCTTATTTTAAAAACATGTATACAAATTATTATACTACTGTAGAAAGGAATAATCATTATGAAAGAAATGCTTATAAAACAATGGGACAATATATTAAATCTTTTAGAAACCGAATATGATGTATCCCATATGATGATTAATACCTGGATTCGTGCCCTTTCTATTAAAGAAGTAACTGATACTACTATCACTCTTTCCATGGACAAGAAGCTTGGAGCAAGAGGAATTGAATTTATAGAGAAGAAAATGTATGATATCTATCTTCAGTCTGCCATTGAAGCAACCTTAAACCAGTCATTTGAAATTTTATTCTGTGTAGATGGAGAAGACATTCCAAATAACAGAGAAAATGCAGATAATTCCTTAGACGGTCATATTAAGCTTTCTTTAGAAAGAAGCAATCTGAATCCAAAATATACATTTGACACCTTTGTAATTGGAGATAACAACAGACATGCCCATGCAGCATGTGTTGCAGTGGCAGAAGAACCATCCTCCGCTTACAATCCACTATTTTTGTATGGCGGTGCAGGACTTGGAAAAACACATTTAATGCAGGCAATTGCCCATCATATTATTACCCATAATCCGGATTTAAAGGTTCTCTATGTATCCAGTGAAACATTTACCAATGAGGTAATTGAAGCTATCCGTAATAACAAAAGTGAGGAATTGAGAGCAAAATACAGAAGCCAGGATGTTCTGTTAATTGATGATATCCAGTTCGTAATTGGCAAGGACTCCACACAGACTGAGTTCTTTAATACATTTAATGACCTGTACAATTCCAATAAACAGATTATTATTTCCTCTGATAAGCCTCCAAAGGAAATTGAAACCTTAGAGGAGAGAATGCGTACCCGTTTGGAATGGGGTGTTCCGGTAGATATTCACGCTCCGGACTATGAGACCCGTATGGCAATTCTCAAGAGAAAAGCGGAAACGGACCATATTATAATTGCTGATGAGATATTAGATTACATAGCTCAGAATGTGGTGTCAAATATACGTGAACTAGAGGGAGCTCTCAATAAAATCAGCGTTTACACCAGACTTGAGAATCATAAAGAGGAATTAACGGTAGAAAAGGCAGCAGATATTCTAAAGGATTTAATATCCAAGGATATTCATCAGGAAATCACACCAGATTTTATCATTAACATTGTTTCTGACCATATGAATGTTCCTTATGATGATATTACTTCATCTAAAAGAAGCCAGGATATCGCAACTGCAAGACAGGTTGTAATGTATCTATGCAGAAAATATCTGGACCGTTATTCCCTGCAGCAGATAGGTGCATCCGTTGGCGGCAGAGACCATTCTACTGTATTAAATGGAGTACAAAAAATTGAACACCTTATGCAAAAGGATCCTTCAATGAAGGTAACCATTGAAACAATTGAAAAAAAGATGAATGTATAGCTGTTATATTCCGGTTTATAATTTGTGGATAAGCTGTTTAAAGATTGTGAATAGATAATTTTATGTAACATTTCTTTTTTGGAAGGTTACATAGCGGATAACATTTTTAACATATTATAAACGGATTATCCAGAGCTCAGATACAAAGTTATGAACATGATTTTTTTATGAATATAAAAGCTTTTTCAGGGGTTTACACAAATCCACAACCCCTACTACTCTTACTACTAAAATATATTAATTATTTGTAAAATGTGCAAACCCACATTTTGTAACGAAAGGAGTTTTACACAATGAAGATTAGTTGTCAGAAGGCATCGTTGATGAATGGTATTAATATTGTTTCTAAGGCAGTATCTACAAAAAGTACAATGCCTAATTTACAATGTATTTTAATTGAAGCCTCTTTAAGTGAGATTCGTTTAATTGCAAATGATATCGAGCTGGGAATTGAGACACTGATTGAGGGAACTATTACAGAAGCCGGAAAGATTGCGCTGGATGCAAAGCTTTTAAGTGATATTATAAGAAAGCTTCCGGAAAGCGAAGTGGTAATAGAAACAAATTCCAATTATCAGGCTAATATCCGGTGTGAACGTTCAAAATTTAATATTCCTGGAACTTCAGGCGAAGATTTCAATTATCTTCCTGAGGTGGAAAAAAATAAATATATTAATCTCTCACAGTTTACCTTAAAGGAGGTTATCCGTCAGACTATATTCAGTATTTCAGACCAGGAAAATACAAAAATTATGACTGGTGAGTTGTTTGAGGTAAACGGTGATGTCTTAAGGGTTGTCTCACTGGATGGACACCGCATTTCTATCCGCAAAGTACAGCTAAAAGAAAGCTTTGATGGAATGAAGGTGATTGTGCCTGGAAAAACTTTGAATGATGTGAGTAAAATTTTAACAGGCGGTGCAGAGGATGAAGTTCACCTGTATGTAACGGATAAGCATATTTTATTTGAGTTTGAGCAGACAAAGGTGGTATCCCGCCTGCTTGAGGGTGAATTTTATAGAATTGACCGGATGTTATCAAATGATTATGACACAAAATTTACGATTAACAAAAAGGAATTTTTGGATTGTATTGACAGAGCCTCTCTGTTTATTAAGGAATCTGATAAAAAACCAATTATTATGAATATAGAAAATTCCAATATTTATCTGAAAATTGACTCTTCATTAGGTTCTATGAATGAGGAGATTGAAATAAAAAAAGAAGGCAAGGATTTGAGAATTGGATTTAATCCAAAATTCCTCATGGATGCATTGAGAGTTATTGATGATGAGGAAGTGGATATCTATATGATGAATGACAAGTCTCCATGCTTTATAAGAAATGAGGATAATAGCTACATTTACTTAATTTTGCCGGTTAGTATTGCAGCATAGAAGGTAGCCAGATTAGGAGGTCATTATGGAAGAGAACCAGAGTGTACAGGAAAAGGAAGAAACAAAAGAAGCTCTTGAACCAGATGATAACGAAAATACTCTCCAGGTAGAAGATACAATCAGGAAAGATGATTCAGAGGAAAAAGAAAATTTAGAAAAGATGAAAGAGCAGGCCAGAAAAAAGGCTGAAAAAAATAGAAAAAAACAACAAAAGCTACAGGAAAAGCAGAAAAAAAGTGGAAAAAAATGCAAAATTGCCGGCATTGTAGCAGCAATCGCCGGAATTTTAGAGATATTTTTCGGGGGCGGCTCTTCTACTACCATATGCATTGGAATTACCTTTATTTGTATTGGTTATTTTTATTATAATTTAGGTAAAAAAATGGATAGAGAAAATAAAAGGTAAGAGGCTGATATGGAGACATTAAAATTAAGGGAAAAAGATGAGTTTATCAATTTAAGCCAGCTTTTAAAGGCTATGAATCTGGTGGAATCCGGAGCAATGGCAAAAGAGGTCATTGATGAAGGTCTGGTAAAGGTAGATGGAGAGATAGAATCCAGATACCGGCGAAAGCTTTATGATGGTATGATTGTTGAATTTAATGGTGAACAGATAAAGGTTATAAGATAGGCCTGCATTTCAATAAAATGTTGGTCTATTAAGGTATGGTACTATGTATATTAATTCGCTGGAGCTTAGTCATTATAGAAATTACAATGATTTGTCAATCACATTTGACCCTGGAATTACAATTCTTTATGGAGATAATGCCCAGGGAAAAACCAACATTTTAGAAGCAATCTATTTGTCAGGCACTACGAAATCCCACCGTGGAAGTAAGGATAAGGACATTATACAGTTTGGAGAAGAGGAAGCCCATATAAGGCTTAATCTTACAAAGCATGAGGTGGGACACCGCATTGATATGCATCTTCGGAAAAATAAAACCAAGGGCGTTGCGGTAGACGGACAAAGTATCAAAAAAAGTGGAGAATTATTTGGGATTATTCATATGATATTTTTTTCACCGGAGGATTTGAGAATTATTAAAAATGCTCCTTCTGAGAGAAGAAGGTTTATGGATTTAGAACTCTGCCAGTTAAATAAATTATATTATTGTAACTATGTGAATTACAATAAGGCATTAAACCAGAGAAATATATTGTTAAAGCAGATTGCATTTAATCCTAAGGTGAAGGATACCCTGGATATGTGGGATACCTATCTGATGGAATATGGAAAGTGTATCATAGAAGAAAGAGAAATCTTTATCAGACAACTAAATGATATTGTAAAAGGTATTCATCATCATTTAACCGGAAAAAAAGAATCCATTGAAATTGGTTATGAAAAGAATGTTACTATAGAAGATTATGAGAGTATGATGCATTCCAAAAGAGAAATGGATTTAAGATATCAGTCTACACAGACAGGTCCTCACAGGGATGATATCTGTTTTTATATTAATGGAGTTGATGTGAGAAAGTTTGGTTCCCAGGGACAGCAGAGAACAGCTGCTCTATCCTTGAAGCTGGCAGAAATAGAACTGGTAAAATCCATAATTCATGACACACCTATTCTTCTGTTAGATGATGTGATGAGTGAGTTGGACAGCAGTCGTAAGAATTATCTGCTGGATAGTATAAAGGAAGTCCAGACAATTGTAACCTGTACAGGTTATGATGATTTTATAAAGTCTAGATTACACATTAATCAGATATATAAAGTAACCAATGGAACAGTGGATATATTTAATGTTAATTAGAAAAATACAATTTATTGTTTTAAATAATTGTAAATATATAAATTTTTGAAATGGATTATATATTAAAAATATTAGGAGGAAAAAAATGGGTAAGAAAGTGGAACAGGAATATGGTGCCGAGCAGATTCAAATCTTAGAGGGTTTGGAAGCGGTTCGTAAAAGACCTGGTATGTATATTGGTACGACCTCTGAAAAGGGTCTGCATCACCTGGTGTATGAGATTGTAGATAATGCAGTAGACGAGGCATTGGCAGGATTTTGTGATGATATTAAAGTTACGATTAATAAGGATAATTCTGTAACAGTTGTGGATAACGGACGTGGTATTCCAACCGGAATTCAGGAAAAAGCGGGAATTCCGGCGGTAGATGTTGTATTTACCATGCTTCATGCCGGTGGTAAATTTGGCGGTGGCGGCTACAAGGTAGCCGGTGGTCTTCATGGTGTGGGTGCTTCTGTTGTAAATGCACTTTCAGATTGGTTAGAGGTTGAAATCTGCCGTGACGGCAAGGTTCACAAGCAGCGCTATGAAAGAGGTAAAGTTATTCATCCCTTAGAGGTTACCGGAAATACGAGAAGACGGGGAACCAAAGTAACCTTTATGCCGGATGCTACAATTTTTGAGACATTGGAATTTGATTTTGAAACCTTAAGAACCAGACTTCGTGAGATGGCATTTTTGACAAAGGGACTTAAAATTACCTTAAGTGATAAACGTGCCGGTAAGGAAAAAGAGAGAGAATTTCATTATGAAGGTGGAATTAAGGAATTTGTAGAATATATTAACCGTCATAAGGACCCTTTATATGATAAGATTATCTATTGTGAAGGAGAAAAGGATGGCGTTGTAGTGGAGGTTGCCCTTCAGCATAACAGCTCTTATAGTGAGTCTGTTTATACCTTTGTCAATAACATTGGTACAGTGGAAGGTGGTACCCATTTGACCGGTTTCCGTTCTGCCATTACAAAGGTATTTAATGATTATGCAAGAAATAATAAGATGCTTAAGGATAACGAGGATAATTTATCCGGTGATGATTTAAGAGAAGGTCTTGCAGCAATTGTAAGTATTAAGATTGGCGACCCTCAGTTTGAAAGCCAGACAAAGATTAAGCTTGGTAACTCAGAGGCGAGAACAGCCGTAGATAATGTTGTAACGGAACAGCTTACTATTTTCTTAGAGTTAAATCCAAAGGTTGCAAAAGTTATTGTAAATAAAGCAATTCAGGCACAAAGAGCAAGAATTGCAGCCCGTAAAGCAAGAGATGTGGCAAGAAAATCTACCTTAAATGATTCTATGGCATTACCTGGTAAATTGGCAGATTGTTCCGACAAGAATCCGGAAAACTGCGAAATTTATATTGTTGAGGGAGATTCTGCCGGTGGGTCTGCAAAGACTGCCCGTTCCCGTGCTACACAGGCAATTCTTCCACTTCGAGGTAAGATTTTAAATGTAGAGAAAGCGAGAATTGACAGAATTCTGGGCAATGAAGAAATTAAGGCTATGATAACGGCATTTGGTACCGGTATCCATGAGAATTTTGATATTACGAAGCTTCGTTACCACAAAATTATTATTATGACAGATGCGGACGTGGACGGTGCGCATATTGCAACATTGATGTTAACCTTCTTCTATCGTTTTATGCCGGAATTGATTCGTCAGGGTCATGTATATTTGGCACAGCCGCCTCTTTATAAGTTAGAGAAAAATAAAAAGATATGGTATGCCTATAATGATGAGGAATTAGACCAGATTTTAAAGGAAGTTGGAAGAGACCAGAATAATAAAATTCAGCGTTATAAAGGTCTTGGAGAAATGGATGCTTCCCAGCTTTGGGATACTACCATGGATCCGGAACACAGAATTTTACTGCGTGTTGGAATTGAAGATGATAATGAATCAGAAATTGATTTAACCTTTAATACGTTAATGGGTGATAAGGTAGAACCAAGACGTGAATTTATAGAGGCAAATGCAAAATTTGTAAAGAATCTGGATGTGTAATTTGAGGGATGCTTAGAGTGGATATAAATGTTTCCAAGCCGGGACCGCTTGCGCTTAATTGCAAACGCAGCGGTACTAAGATTTGTGATAGAATCACAAATCAAGTACCGGCGGTTGCAAATGTCCCTTTTTGGAAATCATTTATATCTACTCTAAGCTGGTTACTCAAATATGCTATAAATATTTAAATTAGAGTTTTCTCAAATATAAAATTAAAACATTACAGTACATAAATTTGTTAAGAATTAAGAAATAGATGGAATTTTAGAAAAGAAGGAGAGAAGAATGGAAGACAATATTTTTGATAAGGTGAATGAGGTTGACCTTAAAAAAACCATGGAAAATTATTATATAGATTATGCCATGAGTGTTATCACTTCCCGTGCTTTACCGGATATCAGGGATGGCTTGAAGCCGGTTCAGAGAAGAATTTTATATTCTATGATTGAGTTGAATAATGGTCCGGACAAGCCACATCGTAAATGTGCCCGTATTGTCGGAGATACCATGGGTAAATATCACCCTCATGGAGATACTTCTATTTATGATGCGTTAGTAAAGCTTGCTCAGGAATGGAATACCAGATATCCATTAGTAGACGGACATGGTAATTTTGGTTCTGTGGACGGTGACGGTGCAGCAGCAATGCGATATACAGAGGCGAGACTTTCCAAGATTTCTATGGAAATGTTAGCAGATATCAACAAGGATACGGTTGATTTTGCACCTAACTTTGATGAGACAGAAAAGGAACCGGTGGTTCTTCCTTCCCGTTATCCAAATCTCTTAGTAAATGGTACTGGTGGTATTGCGGTAGGTATGGCAACTAATATTCCTCCCCATAATCTTCGTGAAGTAATCAATGCGGTTGTTAAGATTATTGATAACTATGTACAGGAAAACAGGGAGACAGAGATTGATGAGATATTAGATATTATCAAGGGTCCGGATTTTCCAACGGGCGCTACTATTTTGGGACATCAGGGTATAGAGGATGCCTATCGTACCGGACGCGGTAAAATTAAAATCCGCTCTGTTACAGATATTGAGCCAATGGCAAATGGAAAACAAAGAATTGTTGTCACAGAGCTGCCATATATGGTAAATAAGGCAAGATTAATCCAGAATATTGCAAATCTGGTTAAGGAAAAGAAGATAGAGGGAATCGCGGAGCTTCGTGACGAATCCTCCAGAGAAGGTATGCGGATTGCCATCGAGTTAAAACGTGATACCAATGCAAATGTTATTTTGAACCAGCTTTATAAACATACCCAGCTTCAGGACAGCTTTGGCGTCATTATGCTTGCCTTAGTAAATGGTGAACCAAAGGTTTTAAATATCTTAGAGATGTTAAAACATTATTTAGACCATCAAAAGGATGTTATCACCAGACGTACAAAGTTTGAACTTAATAAAGCAGAAGAACGTGCCCATATTTTAGAGGGATTGTTAATCGCACTGGATAATATTGACCGTGTCATTGAAATTATCCGCTCTTCTAAGAATGTTTCAGAGGCAAAGGAAAATTTGATTAAAGAATTTAAGCTTTCCGATGCCCAGGCTCAGGCCATTGTGGATATGCGTCTCCGTGCTCTTACCGGTCTGGAAAGAGAGAAGTTAGAGGCAGAGTACAGGGAATTAATGGAACGGATTGCAGAATTAAAGGCAATTCTGGCAGATGAACATAAATTATTAGGTGTAATTAAAGAGGAAATTTTGATTATTGCCACAAAGTATGGTGATGACAGAAGAACCTCCATTGGCTTTGATGATGATGATATTACCATTGAAGACCTGATTAAGAAGGAAAATACAGTGATTACCATGACAAAGCTTGGTTATATCAAACGGATGACCGTTGATAATTTCAGGGCCCAGCATCGTGGTGGTAAGGGTATTAAGGGAATGTCTACCATTGAAGATGATTTTATTGAAGATTTGTTTATGACTACAACTCATCATTATCTGATGTTCTTTACCAACAGTGGTAAGGTATACCGGATGAAGGCTTATGAGATTCCGGAATCTACCAGAACCTCAAGGGGAACGGCTATCGTAAATCTTCTCCAGTTAAATCCTGGCGAAAGGATTACAGCGGTAATTGCTCTTAAGAAATATGAAGAGGGCAAATATTTATTTATGGCTACCAAGAATGGTATTGTAAAGAAAACAAAGATTACGGAATATGCAAATGTTCGTAAGACAGGACTTGCCGCCATTACCTTAAAGGATGGAGATGAACTGATTGAAGTAAAGGCCACAGATGATACAAAAGATATTATTATGGTAACAAAGCTTGGTATGTGCATTCGCTTTAATGAGACAGATGTGAGAAGTACCGGAAGAACTTCCCAGGGTGTAATTGGTATGAATTTATCTCCTGGTGATGAGATTATCGGTATGCAGATGGATACCCAGGGTGAG
>JAXVOW010000043.1:0-7689 GCA_037301995.1 bacterium
GCTTTTTGGCGGATATGAAATGTTGGAGACTGCAAAACAGCTGGTAACCAATGCAACCTCTATAGAAGCCATTGAGCGGCTCAAAAAGGTATATAAGGCATTATCCTATTCCGGATATGAGCAGTATATCAGTTTTGATTTCTCTCTTTTAAGCCGCTATGAATACTATACCGGGATTGTGTTCAGAGGGTATACATATGGAACCGGTGATGCGGTGGTCAAGGGAGGACGGTATAATAATCTGTTAAAGCAGTACGGAAAGGATGCTCCCGCCATTGGATTTGCATTTTATATTGATGATTTGATGATGGCAATTTCAAGACAGAAGATTCAGGTGATGGTGGACAATTCGGACAGTATTATTCTGTATGATATTGACCAGCAGAAAACGGCAATCCAGCTTGCCAATCATTTGCGCAAATCCGGAAGAAAAATTGAACTGATTCGCAAATCCAGAAAAAGAGAGATTCATGATTATGCCTCCTACGGAAAAAAGAATCATTTTTCAGGAATGTTTTATCTGACCTCAGATACGACTGTGGATGTATACGATTTTGTGGCATTGGAAAAGGGCAGTGCGCTGATTGAGGATATAGAATTTTGTCAGTAAGTGGGCAGACTAGAAAGAAATGAGGATGGAAATGAGATACTTAACATTTGCTTTAGCCAAGGGACGCCTGGCGAAAAAGACGCTTAGCTATTTAGAACAAATCGGGATTACCTGTGAAGAAATGAAAGACCCGGATACCAGAAAACTGATTTTTACCAACGAGGAGCTGAAGCTTCGGTTTTTCCTTGCGAAAGCAGGGGATGTGCCAACCTATGTGGAATATGGCGCTGCGGATATCGGTGTGGTTGGCAAGGATACCATTTTGGAGGAGGAACGGGATAATATTTATGAGGTGCTGGATTTAGGCTTTGGAAAGTGCAGAATGTGTGTCTGCGGTCCTGTCACTGCAAAAGAAATTTTGCAAAAGAATGAGATTATCCGTGTAGCCAGCAAATATCCCAACATTGCAAAGAATTATTTTAACACAAAAAAGAACCAGACCGTAGAGATTGTAAAGCTGAATGGTTCGGTAGAGCTGGCACCGATTGTGGACTTATCGGATGTCATTGTGGATATTGTGGAGACAGGAACCACCCTTAAGGAAAACGGATTAGAGGTGTTGGAGGAGATTTGCCCGCTGTCCTGCAGAATGGTGGTGAATAAGGTCAGCCTTAAAATGGAGCAGGAGAGGATTTTAAAAATTGTGAGAGACTTGAAACAGCTGATTTACAGCTGATAGAAATGCGTATTACAATAATAGGCAATTGTAAAACTCAATTTTTGAAAGCCTACGTTGTACAAATGTAACAAATATGTTTTTCGGACCGTTTGCACTTAATTGAGAATACAGCAGTGCTAAGCTCGAAAATACCTCGCTAAGCACTGGCATTCTCAAATGTCCTACAAACATAAATTTGTTACATTTGCACAACTCACATTTTTAAATAATAAGTTTTGCAATTGTCTAATTACAACAAAAAAGAAAGGAATTTGTGATATGAGAATCGTAAAATTGACAAATGAGACTAAGAAAAATCTTCTGAATGATTTGTTAAAGAGAAGTCCCAACAACTATACCCAGTATGCGGATACGGTGCAGGAAATTGTGGACAATATTAAGGAAAACGGAAACAGGGCTTTGTTTGAGTATACGAAAAAATTTGACAAGGCAGATATTAATGAGGAAAATATTAAAGTGACAAAAGAGGAAATTGAGGAGGCTTACCGGGAGGTAGATGCACATTTACTGGAGGTTATCCGGAAATCCCTGGAAAATATTCGTGTTTACCACGAAAAACAGAAGCAGTACAGCTGGTTTGACACCACGGAGGAAGGAACTATGTTGGGGCAGAAGGTAACCCCTCTTGGCTCTGTGGGCGTGTATGTTCCCGGTGGTAAGGCAGTATATCCGTCCTCTGTTCTCATGAATATTGTTCCAGCGAAGGTGGCGGGTGTGAAAAATATTATTATGACTACGCCTTGTAATGCGGAGGGAAAGGTATATGCCACTACTTTAGTTGCTGCCAATGAGGCTGGAGTGGACGCCATTTATAAGGCTGGCGGGGCACAGGCAATCGCTTCCCTTGCCTATGGCACGGAGTCGGTGCCAAAGGTGGATAAGATTGTGGGACCGGGGAATATATTTGTTGCCCTGGCAAAGCGTGCAGTATATGGATATGTCAGCATCGATTCCATTGCAGGACCTTCAGAAATCCTTGTTCTGGCAGATGAAAGTGCAAATCCGCGCTATGTTGCCGCAGATTTGCTGTCCCAGGCAGAGCATGACGAGCTGGCTTCCGCCATTCTGGTTACCACCTCGGAGGAGCTTGCCAGAAAGGTATCTGAGGAAGTAGATGGCTTTATTGCTGAATTGAGCAGAAAGGAAATCATACAGAAATCCATTGATAATTACGGATATATTTTGGTTGCAGAGAGCATGGAGGACGCTATTGCCGCTGCCAACGATATTGCCAGCGAGCACCTGGAGATTGTGACAAGGAATCCCTTTGAAGTGATGATGAAGATAAAAAATGCCGGAGCCATCTTTATCGGAGAATACAGCTCGGAACCCTTAGGGGATTATTTTGCAGGTCCAAACCATGTATTGCCAACTAACGGAACTGCCAAATTCTTTTCGCCTCTAAGCGTAGACGATTTTGTAAAGAAATCCAGCATCATTTATTATTCGAGGGAAGCCCTGGAGCCGGTTCATCAGGATATCATTGATTTTGCAGCCAGTGAACAGCTTACGGCACATGCAAATTCGATTAAGGTACGGTTTGAGTAAGTGTCTTGTACAGGGGTAAAACAGGAAATGGAGAAGTAGAATGGAAGAAAAAATGCAATTTGCAGTTTTGATTGACGCTGAAAATGTAAGTGCAAGATATGCGTCCATCATTTTTAATGAAATAGGGAAGTATGGATATGCGTCATGCCGTAGAATATACGGCAACTGGTCAAAGGAAAGCGGATGGAAGGAATCGGTTTTGCTGGAGTATTCTATTATCCCGATTCACCAGATATCATACACGGTGGGAAAAAACAGTACAGACATGGCAATGGTGATTGATGCCATGGATTTGCTCTATCAGAATAAAGTGGACGGTTTTTGTCTGGTTACCAGCGACAGTGACTTTACAAGGCTTGCCATGCGGCTTCGGGAGGAGAATAAATATGTGGTTGGAATGGGGGAATCAAAGACGCCTCTGTCCCTGACCAGAGCCTGTAACCGTTTTATCCATCTAAACCTGATTGACGAGTCGGAAAAGGAAAATAATGAGACGAATGCCAGCCAGAATGACGGTAATCCGAATTATGTTACCAGCATAGAGGATTTGGAAAAATCTATTTTATCCATGATAAATGAGTCCAGCAAGGGCAGGGTGGAGCTTGGTGCCATAGGAAGCCGCTTAAGCAAGCAGTATCCTGATTTTGATGTCAGAAACTACGGATATTCAAAACTCAGCGTATTTATAAAAGAGGAAATGCAGGGCTTCCAGATTACCCATGAGGGGAATCATAATTTTGCCAGCAAGAACGGGAAGCTGGAACGGGAAGAAATCCGGAATGAGGTTATTGAAATCATCCGGAAAAACAAGGGAACGGTTGATAATCTGTCCATTATTAACAATGAGCTGAAAACCCGGCATAAGGACTTTGATTTGCACGATTACGGCTACAGCAGGATTTCCAGCTTCCTGCGAAGCATTGATGGGCTGGTTGTTGAGAAGAACTGTGTCAAATTAAAGAAGAAACGGTAAAGGACAGAATACCTTGTATATCGGCAGTATAATTTATTTCGTACAAAATATGGTATTTTATTAAAAAATATGATAATATACTAACGATTATGTGTAGATTTATAAGGAGATTATACTATGGCAGGCAGAATCGCATACGTTGAGCGGAAAACAAACGAGACGGATATTAAGCTGGAGCTGCATATTGATGGTTCCGGACAGACAAAGATAGATACTGGCATTGGCTTTTTTGACCATATGCTAAATTCCTTTGCCAGGCATGGTTTTTTTGATTTAAAGCTGCTGGTAAAGGGGGATTTGTATGTGGATTCCCATCACACCATTGAAGATACCGGTATCGTTCTTGGGGAAGCTATCAAGAAAGCCGTTGGAGATAAAAAGGGAATTAAGCGGTATGGACAACGGATTCTTCCCATGGACGAGACCCTGATGCTGTGTGCGCTGGATTTGTCCGGCAGACCGTATTTTTCCTATGATATGAATTTGACGGTGGATCAGGTGGGATACTTTGATACAGAGATGGTAAGGGAATTCTTTTATGCAGTTTCCTATGCTGCCGGGATGAACCTTCATTTAAAGCAGTTAGACGGAAGCAACAACCATCATATTATTGAAGCGGCCTTTAAGGCGTTTGCAAAGGCTTTGGACGAGGCGACCCAGATTGACTCCAGAATGAAGGATGCGGTTCTCTCTACCAAAGGAACACTTTAGGAGGAATTGACAATGGTTGAGCATACTGAAAGACAGGATTTTACAGCGCAAAGCTTTGAGAGCAGTTTAGATTTTGACAGCTTCAAATTAGATGATAATGGATTGATTCCGTGTATTACACAGGACTATCAGACAAATGAGGTTTTGATGATGGCATACATGAATAAAGAGTCTTTTTATAAGACGTTAGAGACAGGCTATATGACCTATTTTTCCAGAAGCCGTCAGAAGCTTTGGAAAAAGGGGGAGGAAAGTGGTCATTTACAGTATGTAAAGGAGCTTATTATTGACTGTGATAAGGATACCCTTTTGGCTAAGGTTGCACAGATTGGAGCTGCCTGCCACACAGGGAATCCAACCTGTTTCTTTACATCGCTTACTAGAAAGCAGTAAAAGAAGAAACAATTATAATAAGTATCAAAAATTCAACGGAGGTATGATTATGGATTTATTAGCAGGTGAATTTTTAACCTATTTATTCAAGTATATTATACTTGGTGTGATTGCAGTTGCAGGAGTGCTTTGCGGTGCAAAATATAAAAAGAATAGGCTTGCAAAGAATGCGGCAGCCAAAGAGGCTCCACAGACAGAGGAATAAATAGAACGTTGATAAGTGAGGACAAGGTTGTGAAGAAATACGGTTTAAACGAACTTAGAAAAATGTATCTGGATTTTTTTGAAAGCAAAGGACATCTCAGGATGAACAGCTTTTCATTGGTTCCACATAATGATAATTCATTGCTGTTGATTAATGCAGGTATGGCGCCTCTTAAGCCATATTTTACAGGGCAGGAGATTCCACCAAGAAAAAGAGTTACCACCTGCCAGAAGTGTATCCGTACCGGTGATATTGAAAATGTAGGTAAAACAGCCCGTCACGGTACATTTTTTGAGATGCTGGGTAATTTCTCTTTTGGTGATTATTTTAAGAAAGAGGCAATTTCCTGGTCCTGGGAATTTCTTACTGAGGTGCTGGAGATGGACCCTGACCGCCTTTATCCATCTGTGTATGAGGAGGATGACGAGGCGTTTGATATATGGAATAATATGATTGGTATTCCGAAGGAGAGAATCTTCCGCTTTGGCAAGGAGGATAACTTCTGGGAGCATGGCTCCGGTCCCTGTGGTCCATGCTCTGAGATTTATTATGACCGTGGGGAAAAGTACGGCTGTGGTAAGCCGGACTGTACGGTAGGCTGTGACTGTGACCGTTATATGGAAATCTGGAACAATGTATTTACCCAGTTTGACAATGATGGGCATGGCAATTACACAGAATTAGAGAATAAGAATATTGATACCGGTATGGGTCTGGAGCGTCTGGCCTCCGTTGTACAGGATGTGGATTCCATTTTTGATGTGGATACCATTGAGGCACTGCGCAATAAGGTATGTGAATTTGCGGGAACCACTTATCATACAGATGAGAATAAGGATGTATCCATCCGTTTGATTACCGACCATATCCGTTCCGCTACCTTTATGATTTCCGATGGAATTATGCCGTCTAACGAAGGAAGAGGCTATGTGCTCCGACGTTTAATCCGCCGTGCGGCAAGACACGGACGTCTGCTGGGCATTGACGGAACCTTCCTTGCAAGGCTCAGTGAAACCGTAATCGAGGGCTCAAAGGACGGATATCCGGAGCTGGAGGAGAAGAAGGAGTTTATCTTCCGGGTGTTAACCCAGGAGGAAAACCAGTTTAATAAAACCATTGACCAGGGACTTGCCATTCTTACAGAAATGGAAGAGGAGCTTGCAGAGAAGGAAGAAAAGACCCTGTCCGGGGCAGACGTATTTAAGCTGTATGATACCTATGGTTTCCCTGTGGATTTGACAAAAGAAATTTTGGAGGAAAAGGGTTACAGCATCGATGAAGATGGATTTAAGGCATGTATGGAGGAACAGCGTGTAAAGGCGCGTACTGCCCGTAAGGTAACCAACTATATGGGTGCTGACGCAACGGTGTATGATGAAATCGACCCATCCATTACAACGGAATTTGTCGGTTATGATAATGACAGCTATACCTCTAAGATTACAGTGCTTACAACGGATTCTGTTGTGGAAGCCATTGCAGAGGGGGATGACGCCACCCTGTTTGTGGAAAAGACCCCGTTTTATGCTACCATGGGTGGACAGCAGGGAGATACCGGTGTGATTACAACAGACACCGCTGAATTTGTGGTAAAGGATACCATTAAGCTGAAGGGCGGCAAATACGGTCATATCGGAACCGTGACTAAGGGAATGTTCAAGACCGGTGACCTGGTTACCCTTCAGATTAATACGGCAGAAAGACTGGATACCTGTAAGAACCACAGTGCAACCCACCTTTTACAGAAAGCGCTTAAAATGGTACTTGGCAATCATGTGGAGCAGAAGGGCTCTCTGGTGACACCGGACCGCCTGCGTTTTGACTTTTCACATTTTTCTCCGATGACGGAAGAGGAGATTAGCAAGGTGGAAGCCATTGTAAATGAGGAGATTGCAAAGGCATTACCGGTTCATATTGCGGAGATGCCGATTGAAGAGGCAAAGAAAACCGGTGCTATGGCATTGTTCGGTGAAAAATATGGTGATGTGGTAAGGGTTGTCAATATGTCCGATTTTTCTGTAGAGCTCTGCGGTGGTACCCATGTTAAAAATACCAGTGCGATTACCACCTTTAAGATTGTTTCCGAATCCGGTGTGGCGGCAGGCGTAAGACGTATTGAAGCGCTGACCGGCGAGGGTGTGTTCCATTACTACAGAGAAATCGAAACAAAAATGGCGGAGGCAGCCCATTTATTAAAAGCCAGCCCGGACCAGTTATTGGATAAGCTTACCCATACGCTGGCACAGTTAAAAGAGCTTTCCTCTGAGAACGAATCCCTAAAGGCGAAGCTTGCAAATGAATCCTTGGGAGATGTGACTTCGGATATGGTCTCTGTGGGTGAGTTCCATATTATTGCAACCGCTGTGGAGGGTGTGGATATGAACGGGCTCCGGGATTTAGGAGACCAGTTAAAGGCAAAGGTTTCAGAGGGTATCGTGGTGATTGCCTCTGCAAATGACGGCAAGGTAAACCTGATTGCCATGGCAACGGACGGAGCGGTTAAGAAGGGCGCCCATGCTGGTAATCTGATTAAAGAGATTGCACCACTTGTGGGCGGCGGCGGCGGCGGA
>JAXVOW010000044.1:0-1854 GCA_037301995.1 bacterium
CGATATACTTTCCCACGATATCATTCTCCAGGTTTACGATATCCCCGGCTTTCTTCGACAGCAAGGTTGTATTAGATGCTGTATGGGGAATCAGCGACACCTTGAAACAGCGGTCATCCACATAAGCAACCGTCAGGGAAATCCCATCAATTGTAATGGAGCCTTTTTCGATAATATATTTTAACAGCTTGGCAGACGTTTTAATTGTTACCCATACCGCATTGTCCTCTCTTACAAAGCTTTCAATCTCTCCGGTTCCGTCGATATGCCCGCTGACAATATGTCCGCCAAAGCGTCCGTTTGCCGCCATGGCACGTTCCATATTTACCTGACTCCCCTTCGACAATTTTCCTAACGAGGAGCGCCGCAGGGTTTCCGGCATGACATCTACTATAAAGGTATTTGATGTTTTTTCTGTGACCGTCAGACAGACACCATTTACCGCAATGGAATCTCCAATATGCATATCCTCAAATATCAGACTTCCCTGCAATGTCAGGCTTGCGGCTTTTGTTCCCGAACTGATAGACACCACAGTTCCGATTTCTTCTACAATTCCCGTAAACATGTAATTCTTTCCTTTCTATAAATGTTTCTATCCAGGCAATTGCGAAACTCAAAAAAGTAGATATGCGTTTGTGAAATATACACAACTTTGCGACAGCATTAGGAACGTTAGCCGAGCAAAGTTGTTGTATATTCACCATACGTATAGCATAAAGTATATGTTTCGCAAATGCCTAAATGTTTCTATCATTCCTCATCCGGCACCGGCAAATCTACCACAATGGGGTCATGTCCCACTGCCGGAAGAAATTTATCCAGAACATCCCTTGTTTTCAGTTTTAGACTAGATGTGCTGACACATGGGTGGCAGCCCAAATATTCACTTTCTGCCACCGGCTTATCCATCAAAAGCTGGATGTGATGTTCCGTATCGTTCATCAATCCCATAATGGATACCGCTCCCGGCTTGATATCCAGGTATTTCTCCATATATTCCTCCTTGCCAAAGGAAAGCCTGGCACTGCCAATCTGTTTTGACAAATCCTTGGTTTTAAAGGGCTTGTCTCCCGGCATCATCAAAAGATAAAACTGTGTCTCCTGCCGGTTACACAAAAACAGATTTTTGCAAATAATGACATCCAGAATCTTGTCAATCTCATTACATGCCTCCATTGTGTTGGCCTCTTCATGGTCGGTTCTCTCATATTCTATACCAAGACTGTCCAATAAATCATATACCTTAATTTCCTTTTCCAATCTGCCGGCGGTATCCTCCGGACGTCCTTTCATGAGTTCCATTTTCATATACACCCTCTCTCATATTAGGGACTGACTGAAATCATACAGCCCCGCCGTTTCCCTGTCGCGGTATTCATGCTTTTCGTAATATCCAAT
This sequence comes from bacterium, assembly GCA_037301995.1. GTDB lineage: Bacteria > Bacillota > Clostridia > Lachnospirales > Lachnospiraceae > CAG-590. The sequence goes on from JAXVOW010000044.1 coordinate 1,402, forward strand.
TAATGCTTTGTCGTCATCCCTAAGTGCCACCATATATACGTCTTTGTTCTCTTTCTCGTTATGGTAAGTGTAAATCATATTATTTTCTGTACTTTTTCCAAACCACGCTACTACTTTTTCGATTATCTCATTTGACTTCTCATTATGGCAGTTCAAAAGGCTTTTTCCTATTAAATCCTTTCCACCACGTTTTCCATAACGCTCAATCGCAGCGGGATTCATATAAATTATCTTGTGGTCTAAGCTGCAGATAACAACTGACGACCTGTCCATATCAATGACGCTTTTCATGTATTTTGATAGTTCCATCACATTTCCTCCTTTGGCTATTGTTACCGTTCATAAATTTTTTTATCTCTCTATCATATATTAGTAATTATCCCTTCATGCTGCAGTAACCACCGTTTTTTCTCTAGCCCGCCGGCATAACCGGTCAAGCTTCCATTTGCTCCA
>JAXVOW010000045.1:0-3502 GCA_037301995.1 bacterium
TTTCCGAACCAAGGGAGGGAAACGTAACAGAAGCATTTGCCTCATCAATCGTCCAGTCACCGTCAAGGTTATTACCATTGGCGTCTGTAACATTCATGCTGACAAGCTCCATCTTATTCTGCCATCTGTCCTCCACATTATAAATATCCGTAACGGTAACCTCATTCGTTCCAAAATCATACCCCTGTTCATTTACAGCCACACGCCAGATAAGCTGCTTTGTAACCTCATTATAACTGGTATTGGTCTTGGAAATTAAATTATAACCATTCACTGTTCCCGTCACAGATGCGCCGAATCCATTATCTGTCAACTCACCGGTATTCGTATATCTTGACATGGTATAGTCATCAATCTTCGTCTCATATGTAAGGGTAATGGTATCGGTCACCCCATTATTTGCCTTGAAGGTAAAACCACCATTCGTGGTTGATACAGTACCGGTACCCGCCGGTGTAACCGTTACATTTTGTCCAGCCGTTCCCCAGGAATAGCCGTCGCCAAAGGTATCGGTATAGGTGGTGCCGCCCACATCCAGCTTATCCTGGTTAATGGTAACCGTCCAGGTTATCACACCACCGCTTTCGTAGCCGGACTTGGATAATACACTTGGCGTCACATAACAATTACCTGTTCCAGGCACACTGGAAACAGAGCCCTCTTCATCAACAACAACCGTATTCTCCACATTTACACCGCTGTTATTACTTATAGTGGTTCCATCAAAAATCTCATTTCCATAATAGGTATAAAAGGTTACATTGGTCCGGTAATAGGAATCTGCTCCTTCCACATGAATGGAAACCGAACTGTCCCCATCCACAGAATCACAGGAAACGGTACCCTTGCTGCCACCTGACAGCTGCGGATAACCGTCAACCTTTGCATAGGTAAGTCCCTCAGGCAGCATATCTGTGATATCCGCAGTTAAGCTGTCCCTGCCATTGAGATTAAGGGAAACTGACCACTGGATAACCGGTACGCTCTCTCCGTTTACATTTATGTATGTCTTTGTTCCTGACTTGCTTACTCCTAAATCTCCCGGCTCGTCCGTCTCCGTTCCCTTGTTTGACTCTGTAACATCTACCGTATAATCAAAAGAACCACCGGCAGTAGGGAATGAAATTTTCCTCTCCCCAAGATCCTCCTCTGAATCAGAGGAAAAACCGCCCTCAAAACGGACATAAAACGGAATATTGCTCTGTCCTACAACGGAATCATTAAACACAAAGGTTAATTTGCCATCCTTTGTAATATGTACTGTACCGATAGAGGTACCATCCACGGTTGTAAGCGGATGTGTTGCATCTACGTCCACTCTGATATCGGAAGGGATGTTATAGACATACTCCTGCCCTACAACAATTTCATCCCCATCATAAAAAATAAAATTGAAATACATATTGATATCTGCATCAACCGGCAGTTCCACCTTATCCGTTGTACTTAATGCAACATTCTGTGTCACATTGTTTTCATCCACATAGGATGCATCTAACGTAAGGTTCACTAAATTAAAGGTATCATTCTCCAGCAAAATACCAGAAGCAGCACTCTTTTCATTTCCGGCTGCCACCTTATCCGGCTTGTCAGAACCAGAGGATGGCTCTGACAAATCCTCTCCTTCTGTACTATCCGAAATCCCAGCCTGCTCTTCTGATGTCTGGGTATTAGGGGCCGTCAATGCTTCTGATGTCCCTCCTGACTGGGAGCTGTCTTCTTTCACTTTTGTTTCTGTTGCCACAGTGCTCTGCTCTGCTTCTGTGCTGACAACAGCTTCTGCCTCGGAGGCCGTCTCTTTCTCTGTTGCTGTCTCTTCCACAGCTTTCTCTGTACTTTCCGTCTCCTGTATGCCAACAGCCTTATCCGCCCAGTTTAAGTTTGTTGGCAATAGTGTAAACAACAGAATTGTCACCATACATAACGCAATCCACTTTCTCTTTGATAACCAATTCATCATACTGCATTCCTCCCAATATTATACATATATTTTTCATTACCCTAAAATCCATTTAGCAACTTTACATAATTATTATTCATTATATCTGATTTTCATAAAAAACACAATGTTTTTATGTTGATTTGTGTTCCAAATCATACTCAGTTTGTGCAACCTTACAATCTGTCATAGTATATCTTTACTCCGTTTCGGTTGTTGCTTAATAAATGCCACTGGCACTTTATAACCTTATCGAAGCTCTTTGGGCTTTATAGCTGATTCAAAGGCTTTTTCTATAAAGCAAAAGAAGCCATTACCAACCTCTGCTATGATAATGGTTTCTTTTCCTATTTCCTTATTATCCTGTTTCAAAAAAATCTATTACACTCTGGTATACTCATTTATACCTGTTTTACTGCTATCTACTCCGTTTCTACCGTATCACTTTTATTAACACGAACATATCCTGTTTGCCTGCACTTCCTTTGCATCTACAGTCCACATTTTATATCCCTCCCGTCTTTAGTTCTTACCTCTCTTTAATTTATCGGAAGAAAATCTGTTTTTCTCCACAACGTACCTTCTCTTTTTGCAAATATGGGATAGATAAAATTGATTTTCTAAATTCAGTATTTACTAAAATCTACTTTTTTTATAGTATTAACATCTTCATAATAGTTTGTAGACAATAACGGACAAGCTTCATAGTAATATGTATTCCCCTCAAATATCCCCTTTGCGTATGCATGCTTACTCCAATCTCCTTCAAAATACATATTTGTAAGTTTATAACCTATTTTTTCTCCAAATTTCACCAGCGTTGCAGGAGAAATATATGATTCCCATACATAAGCTTTAAAAGATGGCCCCATTTCTGATGCAAGACTTAAAATCTTTATATTACCATTATCATCCGACGTGCTAGGTAAATAGCGAAATTGACTTTTTAAATAAGTACATATCGCATTCATTTTTTCGTGTACATTCATTGTATCATCTGTAGTTTGCGCTATAACATTATCCATCCACTCATTAAATTCAGCATCATAATCATGAACCGTCACATTAAATTCCTTTGCCACTGTATAAACCGGATCAGAATACTCTATATCCAAATTTGTATTATAATATTCTCTTACTTGAACAATCTGGTTACCTACAGGAATATCCACGTTATAATTTGTAATCCCAATATATCCCCCCTCGACAGCACGGAGGTCACTATATTCATTTGAATCGAATTCCAAATATTCAACATCGTCAAATTTTGTAGTTGAACTTATTAAAAAAGGAGCATTACTCATCGAATTGAAAATAACATTTTTATACCGAAGCGATATCGTACTAGGATCTGGATTATTAGTTTTAATATAAACAATTGTGTTTCCACAGCCATAAACGTCATGAGGATAAAAATAACCACTGTAGATATTCCCCAAAATAAAACACTCATAAGAATATTTGGCAGGATTTCCAATAATTATATTAACAGATGCTTTCTTTTTGCTTTTCGTATTCTTTGCATAAATTGCAACCTTTCCAGCCTTCAATGCTTTTACATTT
>JAXVOW010000046.1:0-5731 GCA_037301995.1 bacterium
ATTTACGGTTTAATACTTTCATGTTATTGTTGATGACATCCATGGCATCCCCTTCTGGCAAAGGCTCATAAGATACCCCTGCAATGGTTCCCGGAATATTCATAAGCGGCTCCAGCCACCCAAAATCCACATTTTCACTGTATCTTGTGACCCCGTATACCTTTCCAGTGTTTTCTCCGATTGTCAGCTTATTCTTATGCATCCGAAAGCCCATTGGTGATATCATGTTAAGCAACGAATTATTTATATTTGTCTTTTCCTTTGTCTTCATATGCCTTCCTCCATTTCTGTAATAATAGGGAAGCCAGGCTCCGCATTTGCATCCTCTGCATTAATGTAAGCCGGATTGTGTACCAGATTGCAGAAGCGGATAATATCCGGTTTCTTCAGGATATGTCCGGTAATGCCTATGGATGCATAGGCAGATACAACCTGTCTAGCACGCTCCAGCAGTTCTGTCTCCGCTCCTTCCCTGTTCTGTGTCCATATCTTAATGTAAAACTGGCGTTCAATCGCTTCGCCACCGCCAACCTTTTTCTGCAGTTCATTCATTTCCTGTTTTAACAGCTTCTTCCTGACCGGATTATCCGTATTGTCCCGAAGCTGGCGGTACTGGCTGATAAGATGTGAAATGTCCATAGGCCGTGATACTGCCGTCAATATCCACGGCTGCCGGTCTTTGGAAACCTCCGCTACCAGGGTGTTTGTTTTCATCCTCTTTTCCCTCCGGGACCACAGGGAAGACATCGGCGGCTGTAAACGGACATAAGATATACAGTAATTGTCCCTGGTATACAGCACATGGTCTACAATATCCGCTACATTGATAAAATCCTGTGCAGATACCTCTGTTCCGGTATCCTTTGCCGCAGATTTACTTTTGCCGGACATGGATAATAAAATCATTCCGGCCAAACAAACAAGTATTATAATAATGGGAAATATCATTTTCTCTTATCCTCCTTTCTTGTGATATTCTCCGGACAGGATGCTTCTGCTTGAAGCATGTCCTGAATTCTTCTGGATTCTACAGAATCAATCCAAAACGGAGTAATATCAATATAATTACGCCCTTCTGCTGTTATCCTTTTCAGTCCAAGCTCTTCCGGCGTAAAAACCTTTATATGCTCTTTTTCCATATGTTTCCTCCAATCAAAAAGGACGCTCCGCAGAACGTCCTTTTACATATTGCTGGTTATTAAATTTCCATTTCTGAGTCCTGTTCCGAAAACTCCTGTTCCGGAATCTCCTCTTCCGACATAATTTCTTCCACTGCCCGTTCAAAGGCTTTTTCCTGTTCTGTACCCTGATGCTCATCTGCATCCCGTTCATGCATATGGTTTAATTTCTCATTTAACTGCTGAATCTGGCATTTTAATTTTGTATTCTCATCAGTTAATACGAGAATCTTATCATATAACAGCTGAATCTGTGAAAGAACATCCTGCTGTGGTAATATGGAAGCAAGACTCTCCCGCCTTCCATTTTCCCTGTTTATGTATTCAAAGACTTTATCCTTTAATACATCCTGCCTCATACCCATATCGCTAAGCTTCTCACCCAGTTTATCATGCTCCTGTGACAGTCCCCTGCTATCTTCGCGCAAAAGGTCAAATTTGGTTCCGTGCAGGCTATCAAGCTTTCTCTCTATTTCCTTAAGCCTTCCCAGATATGCGATGAAAGAAACAAACAGGGTTACCACAGCTGTTATACATGATGCGGTTATCGTCTCCATCCACCATTCCTCCTGTAACAAAAAATCATACATTTTTTCACCTCGATTCTATCATAATAATTCTTAATTTTCAATAATTGGCATATAGACACTTTTTATTTAAACGGCAGCTCCTCCTCAATGCCTTCAGGAATATTCATAAAACCATCTGCATCCACATTACCTGGTACAGAACTTCCATCAGCTGCTCCTTCCGGCTTCTTGCTCTCGGCAAATTCCTGGTCTTCCACTACAACCTCAGTTGTATATATCTTTACGCCATCCTTGTTTGTATAGCTACCAGTCTGAATCCTGCCGGTAATACATATTTTAATACCCTGCTTTAACCATTTTTCTGCAAACTCTGCACTTTTGCCAAAACATACGCAGCTGACAAAATCAGCGGACTGCTGTCCATTCTTTACAAAACGTCTGTCTACTGCCAGTGTATATCTGGCTATCGCCATTGAGTTTTCTCCCTAGCTGTATCTTACCTCCGGGTCTCTTGTTAAACGTCCCATTAAAATAACTTTATTCATAATATTCCTCCAATCTAAAAGGACGCTCTAATGAACGTCCTATTCTTATAAATTCAAAAGAAAATCTTTTTCTAGTAATAGTTTATAACAAAACTTCTTTTTCAAATTGTATTCACATACACTACATATTCTACATTTGTCATTATCCTCTTGATATAATACTTTCATAGGCATTTGCAATCTGGCGCATACGCAAACTCTATGTTGTCCCTGGCTAATCTCATAATGACCACATTCCTTTTTATGTATTTTAACATCATCTGCTGCTTGAAAGAATCCATTCTGCAATAGGCTTGTAGCTAAATTAGGGCAAAACAGCTTACTATTATATGCAATTCCTTTTATATATTCACACGGAATTTTATAATGCCTCAAGCTACATATCCCTTTATTACGATAATAACAATCATGCTTATCCATGCTAAAACAATATGTTTTTCCCCATGGAATAAAATCTGTAATATATGTTTTCATCCAACTGCTTTGCTTTCCTCCATACGAATTACAGAAACAATCTGCTGGCAAAGACTATAAATAAAAACCGTTTCTATTTCCGATAACATTTTATCCCTATATGCTCCAAAATCCTTCACAAAATCCATCAGCTCATGAATGCTTTCCCATGCCCTTCCTGCTGTAAGATGACAAAGTGCCGCATTAAAAGTCAATATCTGTCTTTCAGACAACATAGAAGTTGTTATCGTGCTCTGCCTTCCGATATTATGCCGCTGTATATCGCATATACTATCATAATACGGTGTCAGCGTAAACAGGGTACATTCCAATAATTCCCTCCACTCAGTCAATGTAAAATTATGCTCCATTGCCTTATGAAAATCCTTCATCAGCTTATCCGCTTCATATCCCTGCCACTCACTCTCTACCTGGCGGCGCTGTTTCCGCTTCTTTTTTTGTATCCTTATTCCTTCCAGACCAGCTTTAATTTTATTTATTAACATCCATATAATTCCTCCAATGTAAAAGGACACTTATGCAAAATCACACAAGCGTCCTTTTTATTACAATTTTATTAAAATATCTTCTTCTCTGCCTAACATATAAGACAGCTTTTTCCTTATCCCGTGCATACTACAGATTATACACTTCTCATCGCTTTCTTTATAAAGAATTTTCATTGGCACTTTAAGTCTCGCACATACACAAATACGATGCTGACCTTCATCCACACAATAATGTCCACATGCATTTTTTATTACCTTTACATTATCTGCCGCCTGGACAAAGCCTTGTTGTAAAATACTTGAAGCGAGATTAGGACAAAACATTTTTTGCCATTTTTCATATTTCTTACATTTTTTGAAATCACTTGGCAAGTGCATATTTTGTAAACTGCAAATTCCCTTACGTCTCAAATAGCAATTGTATTTATCAAAACTAAAGCAATATGTTTTGTCCCACGGAATAAAGCCTGTAATATATGTATCCATAAATCTTAAAATACCTTTTGTGTTTCCTGACTTATCAAATCCACAATCTGTCGTACCCATATGCAAATAATATACACTTCCAGCCCCGATAAAAGATTATCTTTGTGTCGTCCATAATCATGTATAAAATCTGTAAGCCGACGTATTGACGCCAGCACATCTCCTTTTTGAATTTCAGAAAGAGCTAAACAAAATGTATTCATCTGTCTTACTGACAACATTGGAACTACAACAGTCTGTTGCTTTTGATTTTTACTTCGCTGTTCTTCCTCCAATATATCATAGTATGGAGATAAAATAAATAGAATCCTCTCCAAAAGCTCTTTCCATCCAGTTTCATCCAGGTTATTTTGCTGTGCCTGATAAATCACCTTCATCAGCTTATCCGCTTCATATCCCTGCCACTCACTCTCTACCTGGCGGCGCTGCTTTTTCTTCTTCACTGCTATCCTTTTCTTTTCCAGATAAGCTTTTGTTCTTTTTATCAACATCCATTTGATTCCTCCAATCTAAAAGGGATGCTGTACCTGACAACATCCCTTTCCATTATTCCTACATTTCATGTTCCATCCCGGAATCCTGTTCCGGTGGTTCTTCCTGCGACATAATTTCTTCCACTGCCTGTTCTATTGACTTTTCCTGTTCTGTAACCTGCTGGTTATCCGCATCCCGTTCATTACTCATATGGTTTAACTTCTCCTGCAGCTGCTGATTCTGATACTTCAGCTTTGTATTTTCATCACTTAATACCAGAATCTTATCATATAATAACTGAATCTGTGAAAGAACATTCTGCTGTGGTAATATGGAAGCAAGATTTTGTCTTCTTTCATATTACCTGTTTATGTATTCAAAGACTTTATCCTTTAATACAGCCTGCTCTCCCCCCATATCACGAAGCTTTTCGCCTAGATTTCCTTCCAGTCTGCTATGCTCTGCGGATAAACGCTCATCTCCCTTGTCCAATGAATCAAACCGGTAAATAGCCTGCCTGTGGGAACGTATTTCATTTACAAGCATCGCAATAAGCGAAACTGCGATAATCAGAAATGACACCGCCCCAACAATTACATATACATAAGCCTCTGCACCAATTCCCATATTTTCATTCTCCAATCTGTGTAATAATAAAAATATTATAACGCACAAATGACCATTTATAAATATATGCATTAAAATAAGTTTGCTATATATCCTGCCCATTTCATTCCTCCCAACTTATACAGCACTGGGACTACTTTTATGCATCCCTTCCGCCTGCTTCCAAAGCTTTTTTTCTCCTTCTGCTGGTAACGAGCAGCACAATTGCCAGGATGATGAAAAGAATTACAATCCCTGCTGACACTGCCGACACCGCCTTATGCTCTGTCACAAAGGTAATTATATTCCTCCAGACACTGGCCTTCTTATAATACCCTGTTGCCTGGACAACATAGGTTGGCAGTGCTTCCTCTGTCGGAGTTTCCACCTCACAGGTATATACCACATGTGCCGTATACAGCTTCCCGTTTTCAACGTCATCCTCATATACCGCTTTATAAGAACTGGCATACTGCTGTCCGGTAACATAGGCATCCCGGCAGGTGATACCGTCCTTATCCTTATATTCCTTTCCCTGCCACCTGGCACTGGTGAGCCGGTACTTTCCGGCATCATACCCCAGCATCCGGATTAATTCCGCATAATCCGCTTCTGAAAAGGATATTGAATCCTTATCATAGGCAAATTCATGACTTCCCAGGGTAAAATACTTACCATCTATGTTGTGGAAAGTTACGACTGCCGAAAAGCCGTCTTTCCATGCAGCACCGCCCTTTTCCAGTCTCACAAAAGGAAGTGTAACAGTATTCTCCTTTTTTGTGACAGGTGATGTATAGGTATATTCGTAAGTCTGCGTTGGTTCCGGCTCCTTTGTATGGTAACCGTATTCCACCGTATAATCTACATGCTCGATATTCGGCTCCTCGCTCCAGGTGATGCCGGAAAGCTCATAGGTTTCATCACCGACTTTTAAGGTTTTGGCAATTTTC
>JAXVOW010000047.1:0-4079 GCA_037301995.1 bacterium
AAATCCTGGTATTTCCGCTCACTCATTACCTGAAATGCGCTCTGCATGCCTCCCTGCTCACCCACACGAATCCCGCCTACATTTCTTCCATGGTGACCAAAGGCAGAGCCGCCGGCAGTACCAATCCAGTAGTTCCCGCCATTGTGCTCGGATTTCTGTTCGGATAAACGCTCACGGAACATTCGTTTTACTTCATCTGCATTGCGCTGCTGGTTGTAGGAATACATTTCCTGGTTCTGCTTGTCGAATTTCATATCTTCGCCCTTATCAAGCCAGTCCTGAAGCTGTTTGGACAGTGCATCCTCTGATTTGATATTATGAAAAAATTCCATAAATGCCATATCAAACTTGTCATAATCCGATTCAGACTTCACCAAAATCATGCGGCTGATATAATAAAAATTTGAAAAATCTGAACCGATAAGTCCTTTGTCCAAAGCCTCCATCAGAGTCAGCCATTCCGTCATGGATATATCCAGCCCTTTTGCCTTTAACGTATAAAAAAATTCTATAAACATTCCATACCCCGTTCTTTTAATACAGCTTGGCTTTTTTAACAGCCTCTAAATCCTCATCCTTTTTCAGAAGAACCCCAAGGAAAGGCAGCTGTTCTCTTAAATGCTCCGTATCAATACCGCTAATCATTAATGCACGAATCCAGTCAATAAGCTCAGAGGTGCTTGGTTTCTTGCGGACATCCTTCACAGAACGTATCCAGTAAAAGGTATCTAAGGCATTCTTTAATACATGTTCTTCCAGATTTTCAAAATGGGCGTTGACAATTTCTGTCATCTGCTCCCTGTCCGGGAAGGTAATATAATGGAAAATACATCTTCTTAAGAATGCATCCGGCAGCTCCTTCTCTGCATTAGAGGTAATTATTACAATCGGACGCTCCTTTGCCTTTATGGTCTCCTTCGTCTCATGAATGTAGAATTCCATTTTGTCAAGCTCCCACAAAAGGTCATTTGGAAATTCCAAATCTGCCTTGTCAATTTCATCAATCAGCAAAATCACCTGCTTGTCGGCTTTAAATGCCTCTCCCAATTTACCGAGTTTGATATAGTGTCCAATATCATCCACTCCTTCTTCTCCAAACTGGGAATCGTAGAGCCTTTGAATCGTATCATATACATACAGCCCATCCTGGGCTTTGGTGGTAGACTTAATATTCCAGATATATAATTCCTTGTCCATAGACTGGCTGATTGCTTCCGCAAGCATGGTTTTACCAGTTCCCGGCTCTCCTTTTATCAGCAATGGCTTCTGCAGTGCAATTGCCACATCCACTGCTGCCATCAGCTCTTCACTTGCTACATAATCCTTGCTTCCTGTAAATTTCGTTTCCATCTTCTCTCCTTCTGTCTATGGATTACGGTCTGATTTGCCCGTTTCCATAAATCACATACTTTGTTGTGGTCAGCGCTTCCAGTCCCATGGGGCCTCTTGCATGCAGCTTCTGGGTGCTGATTCCGATTTCTGCACCAAATCCAAATTCAAATCCATCGGTAAATCTGGTGGAAGCATTGACATATACCGCTGCAGAATCAATCTCATTCAAAAACTTCTGGGCGTTATTGTAATCCTTTGTCACAATGGTTTCAGAGTGACCGGTGGAATTTTTGTTAATATGCGTAATGGCCTCGTCAATAGAATCCACCACCTTGACAGAAATAATCTTATCCAGATACTCTGTGGCATAATCCTCCGCGCTGGCAGGAATTACGCTGGCATCAAATTTCTGTATCGTAGAATCCCCTCTTACCTCACAGCTGTTATCCTTCAGCATCGCAATAAGCTCCGGCATTACCTCATTTACTATATCTGCATGAACCACTAAAGATTCACAGGCATTACATACGCCCAGACGCTGCAATTTTGCATTTTTTACAATTGCTACCGCCATATCCACATCCGCAGACGCATCAATGTATACATGACAGTTACCGGTTCCTGTCTCAATGACAGGCACTGTGGCATTTTGTACAACGGAACGGATTAACCCGGCTCCTCCCCTGGGAATCAGCACATCAATGTATTCGTTTAGCTTCATCATGCGTGTTGCGGTTTCCCGGCTCACATCCTCCAACAGGAACACCGCATCCGGTGTGACATGGTTCTCCTCTAAGGACTGTCTGATAATATTTACAAAGGCAATATTGGAGTAAATAGCATCGGAACCACCGCGCAATATCACAGCATTACTGGTCTTAAAGCAAAGAGAAAATGCATCCACCGTTACATTCGGACGGGATTCGTAAATCATGCCGATTACCCCCAGCGGAACACGCTTTTTTCCAATCATAAGACCATTTGGACGTTCTTTCATGGATAACACTTCCCCCACCGGGTCCTCCAACGCTGCCACTTGTCTGACGCCCTCTGCAATTCCGTCTATCCGTTCCTTCGTGAGCTTCAAACGGTCTAATAAAGACTCCGGCATATTATTTTTCCTGCCATTTTCAATATCCTTTTCATTTGCCTCCAGAATAACATCTGTGTTCTCTACTAAATTTCTTGCAACCGTCACCAGACATGCGTTTTTTACTGGCTGTGACAATTTAACCAGGCTTCGTGAAGCCTCCTTTGCAAGCTTTCCCATCTGTTCTAATTCCATATAAGTCCTCCCTTTCCTTTTTATGGTTTTCTCTATTGAAAAATATCCGTTTCAGTAAAAATATAATCCGGTAAAATATCGTGCTTCTCACAGGGCAGCTCATCCTCAAGCACCTGAAAACGGTAGCACAGCGCCGCTGTCACATGCTCCGGGTGGTCTTCCAGATACCGGTCATAATATCCGCCGCCATACCCCAGGCGGTGCCGTTTCCTGTCAAATACCAGTCCCGGCATCAAGACCAGCGCCTTTTCCTGTAATGTTAATGCATCTTCATCCAAAACAGGCTCCTTAATCTGATAGGCGCCAATTTTCCAGACCGTCCTATCCGTAACCTGATAAAATTCTATTTTTCCATTTTCCCTGTCCGTAACCGGCACATATACCTGCTTTCCCTCTGCCAAAGCTCTTGTCATAATGCCTTCACAGGACACCTCATTCCGAAATGCCCGATATACACAGATATTTTTGCATTCCCTGTACAGGGTGCTCTCTGCAAGCTGTGTACAAATCTGCTCTGACAAAACAGCAGTCTCCTCTTTTGTCAGCAGATTCCGTTTATCCTGCATGAGCTTCCGCATCTGCTGTTTATCCATATTAGTTTTCATTCCGCTCTCTTACCATCTTCAATGGTGTAATCGTACCATCCGGGTTCTGGATGCTGACATTGTCAAGGGTTGCACGCATATTACTGCGAATAGCTGCAATATATTCCTGTCGTAGCTGCTGCTGCTCCTGTTTTTCCTCCTGAGTCAGCCCCTCTGCCTTGGATTTATGATATAACTCATTAATTCTTGCAATCTTTAAAGCGTCCATTTACCTGTTCCTTTCGTCTTCCATATTTTTCTTTGGCTTATAACGTCTTATAACCGCTTCCGCCACCTTCATTCCATCCATCGCTGCAGACATTATCCCTCCTGCATAGCCTGCGCCCTCACCGCAGGGATAAATACCATCAATATTGGACATGAATTCATCATTCCTCTCAATTCTCACAGGAGAAGAGGTTCTGCTCTCCACACCGGAAAGCAGGGTATCTTTATTGGCAAATCCCGGTATTTTCTGTTCAAAATGCTGAATGCCTTCTATTATAGCATCCCTCATATATTCAGGCAAACATACCGCCACATTTCCAAGGCTGTAACCGCCTTTTATCTGAGGAGTAACCTCCCCTAATGACGTAGTGGCTTTCCGGCTGCAGAAATCCTCAAACCTCTGTACAACGATTTTTCCATTTCCCTCTCTGTAAATGCTATGCTCTAATTGTCGCTGGAACTCAATTCCGGCTAATGGGTGGCTGTCTCCAAAATCAGACTGTCTCACAGAAACAACAATGGCGGAATTGGAGTTGCTTCCATCTCTTCCGCTATAGCTCATTCCGTTTACCGCAATCCGTTCTTCTTCCGAAGATGCATTGACTACATAACCACCGGGACACATACAGAAAGAATAGACACCTCTGCCG
>JAXVOW010000048.1:0-8094 GCA_037301995.1 bacterium
CGGTGCAGTATCGAAGACAACCCTCATCATAGGTTTAATAATGATGGTGGTTGGAATGATTGGCTGCGGCGTATTTGAGAATAAGCTGGAAAAAACCCCACCGGAAGATATAGAAAGAGTACGAAAGAAAGCAGAACAACTGGAAGAGCCGCCGGAACAGACAGCATACATACAGAAAGAATATTCGTTCTATACATATCTGGCAGATGCCGGATGTTCCATGGAAGAGCTTATAAGACTGATTGAACAGCAGAACAAACCCAAACAGAAGCTGGATGAGCTGTACGAAAAGTACTGCCAGACTGCCGGGGACTACCGGCACCAGACAAAGGACCAGGTAACAACCATGATTATGAGGGCAAGGAGGAGGATGTAATGGATATTCGAGAGCCGACACAGGAACAAAAGCACATCATCATGTCTAACATGCTTTTTTCGGATATGTGGCTGGTGAAAGAAGAAACGCCGGACATGTTAGTAGTTGTTTACCGGCACGGAAAAACAGAGAAGCAGCTGGATAAAAATGTGAATTTATGGAAGAGAGGAAAGTAAGATGGCATATGTACCAGAATTAACTCAAAGCGACCTGTATAGAATGCAGATGAAGAAAGAAAAAGCCAGAAAGTTAGAGTGGGCGAGAAATTTGTACAACCAGGGAATATCACTTTATGAGATATCAAAGCGGACCGGACTGCCGGAGCGGACGCTGGTTACTGAGTTGGGGCTTGGGTAAAGAAAAAGCACCGGTCAAAGAAACCGATGCTTCTCCAAAAATTGCTAAAATAATTTGACAAGAATAGTATAGCATTTTTTGGAGAAAAAAGCAAGCAAAATCTAAGAAAATCAAAGGTTTTGGCTTGCTTTCATCGGTTCCTAAAATAATTATCTTTAGACCTTAAAGATAATTATTTGAACTACAAACATAAGGGAGAACAGAATGCCATACTATGAAGAAGTGTGCAGGGCAGGAAAGACGATTGAGTATTGCAAGTATCATTCCTATAGATATCCATGTAAGGGAGAAAAAAGAGGAAAAAAGAAAAAGGTAACATGCATCACACAGGAGAAGATAAACCAGAGGCAGGCAGAGAAAAAACTCCGCCGGCTAATGAATCACAACTTCTGTGATGATGACTATCTGATAAAGCTGGACTATAAGTTTCAACTGCGGCCGAAGAGCAGTATCGAGATGCAGAGGGATATGACAATATTCTTAAAGAAGATAAGAAAGATATATAAGAAAAGCGGGATAATACTGAAATATATATACGTCAAGGAGATAGGACCGAGAGGAGCCAGTCATGTGCATATGATGATAAGTAACTGCGGGGATAAGAACATTGCTACCATCCTGAAGGAATGCTGGGATAAAGGTGGAATACATATAGACCCTCTGAATACGGATGGGCAGTATGCCAAGATAGCCAGTTATTTTATTAAGTATGCGGACAAGACGGTTAAGACCGAAGGGAAGCTTGTAGGTAAGAGGTACTATCCATCAAAGAATTTGGAACGGCCGAAGGTGGTTAAGCGGATTATCCGGAGAGTGAATACATTCTACGAGAAGATAAAGAAAAAGAAAGGGTACTATCTGGAAGAGGACTCTGTATTAAGCGGACAGACCAGAGACGGATACGATTATTTTTCCTACACATTGCATGAGATAGAAGATATAAGAAAGAGGGAATAAAGGATGATAGCATATAAAGCATTTAATGAGGATTTGACTGCAAGAATGGGAAGGGGAAGATTCCAGTTTGAGCCAGGACAAGTATATGAAGAGCAGGAAGCAAATAAAGGAAAGGAAGGTTTCCACTGTGCAGAAAATCCGCTTGACTGTTTTGATTATTACGGCATCCAATCAGGGGACAGATATTTTAGGGTGGAGATATTTGGAGATATAGATGAGTGTGATGGTGATACAGCAATTGCAGGAACAAAAATAAAGCTGCTAGAAGAGTTATCACTAAAAGGAATGGTAGAGGCATTTATAGAATATATGCTGAATTATCCGGAACGTGATTTTATTAAACGATGTGGAAATTGTGTAGTAGAAAGAAAAAAAGCAGAGATAAAGGGAACCGGAATTGCCATTGCAATAGGTAAAGCCCCGGTTGTAAAAGCAGGAAAGGGTTCGGTTATAGCAGCGGTTGTAGAAGACGAAAACGGAGTTATCAGCGGAGCATGGGTTGCAGAGGTAGACGGAACAGATATAAAAGCAGATAAATGGTACATGATAAACGAGTAAGAGGTGAAGAAATTGAACAGAAAACTGATTGAAAGTAAAACAGCACCACTTCCAAAGAAAAAAGGAAAACGGATGACGGTGCAGAGGATGGATGAGGTTATAGTGCTGAATCTATTCAAGGACAAAGCGCTGCAATGCAGATATGCCATGGACAAAGAAAAAAAGATATATGCAACACTGGAACAGGGAAAATGGGGGAAGAAGCGGTTACGGACAGTGGCGTCAGAAAATGGGTATTATGCCAGCACACGAGATGTGAATGACTATACAGTAGATACGGAAGAGCAGAGGCAGCTCTTATTAGGATTCTGTTCTGAACAAAGCAATAATGTATTGGAGGCATTTTATGAAATTACATCAATGGAAGATGAGATAAATTGGGATAGACAGGAAAGGGCACACATCAGAAAAGTGTTAAGGCTGGAAAAACTGGTTGCTGAAATTCCTCTTGTTCCGGAAGACTGCAAAGACTGGTTAAAACAGGAAGTATTTAAAGAAGAATACATGTTTTACAATCCGGAAAAAGATTATTACGAATGCACGGCGTGCGGTAAGAAGCACCATTTCAAGGGGAAAAAACATAACGAAAAAATGGTGTGTCTGAGGACTGATGTAATGACTGAAATTAAAAAAAGGAATATCCGGCAGCGGGAGAGAACAGAAAACCTAACTGTGATACAGAAAATTCCAGGGCAGGACAAAATGGTTACAAAGGTTATGAAAGCAGTATGTGAGTGGAATGGGTGCAAAAAAGAAATACATTTGTATTCAGAAATACTTATGGTTAAAGAAAAGGATGTATTTAAAACACAAATATTGTATGGACAGTACTACCAAAGAGAAGAACAACAACAATCATACTGGACAACAAACCGACTCAATAAGAGGTTCCAATATAACAACCTGTATATTGGCCATTTAAAAGAAGACGTGAAAGGAACCTGTTTTGAGGCAACAGGCTACATATTAGAGGAAATGCAGAAAAGATTCTGGCAAATCAATTACAGCGTGGTTGTGGACCAATACAGCTGGATAGGAAAGCTGGAATATCTGGTAAAGGCAGGACTGGAAGGAATAGTAAAAGATATTCTGATACGATATGAGTATTGGAATTATGGATATACAAGTGATTATAAAAGATATTGTATGAGCGCAAAGACGGTAGACAAATTTTTAAGGATTAATATGCAGAGAGTCCACAGATTGAAACAGAACAAAGGAGGCGTAGCATTTTTAGAATGGCTTCAATGGGAAGAGAAGAACAAAAAAGCAATAAAGGACACAGTTATCTTTTTTATGGACAAGCACAGAATATATCCGAACGATTACGAATTTATACAGGACAGAATGACAGTGGAAAAGTTTGCAAATTATCTGCGGAAACAATGGGGAAAAGAGCATTATCAAACAGAGCATAAGACAATGGAAGATGTGCTGGAAGACTGGGTGGACTACATGGATATGTCAGAGCAGCTAGGATATAACATGGAAGACCAGATTGTATATAAACCAACAGATTTAGCACTAAGACATGCACAGAGAGTACAACAGTTGCTGGAAAGAGATTTAAAGAAAATATGTGAAGAATTAAAGCAGAAGTATAAAGGGGTTGAATCTTTTATACAGGAATGCAAGAAAAAATATGAGTACAGGGGAGAATGTTATGAGGTAATCATTCCGGAGACCATTATGGATATCCAGATTGATGGTGCATATTTAAAACACTGCGTGGCAACTACGGAGCGTTATTATGACAGAATGAATAAAAAAGAGACGTTTATTGGATTTGTAAGAAGAGTAGACAATCCAGAATTACCATTTTATACATTGGAAATTGAACCAGGAGGGAATATCCGCCAGCAGAGGACATTTTACAACAGACAGACCGGACTAGAAGAAATAAAAGGATTTCTTACAGAGTATCAGAAGGAGATAAAAAAGAGGTTATCAAAAGAGGATATAGAGCTTGCAAAGAGGAGTACAAGGCTGCATTTTGCAAATCTAAAGAAATTAAAGGCAAGCCCGGTGCAGCGGGATAAAGATTTAGCAGCTATATTAGAAACAGATTATATGGAAGCGGTATAGGAGGTAGAAGAGTATGTGGGATAAATTCGGCAAAATGGATTCAGCGGAAGAGCTAAATAAAAAAGCAATGGAATTAAAGAAAAATGGGAAAGCAGAGGATTTGAAGACTCTGGCGGAGGAAAATGGAATTGACGGCGATATGCTGGAAATGTTTGCAGATGGAGAAATTGATTTTATCTGTGACACACAGACAGCGGCAGAAGGAAAACTGTCAGTGGAATTGAAAAATTACCAGAAGCAGTATGTAGCAAATGCTATGGAGGTAGTGGATGCTTTGACCAGCATGATGATGAGGGAGCAGATAAAACTATCAGTACATAAAGCCGGAATCGATATTGATATCAATGTTACGGGTGAAAAACTGGCAAAAGCAGTAAGGAGAAAAGGGAAGTCGTTAAATACAATTTGCAAAAAAGTATTTACCAAAGCAGGGGAGATTCATGCAGCGGGAACACCAGCAAGCAGTATGGTGGTACCAATGGTTATCGATGAGTATTTGAAGGAAGAAAAGAAAGGCAAAAAGAAGGAGGATAAGTGATGTTGGAAATGAAACAGATGGAATTAACAGATTACCAGGACATTAAGACGGAAATTCGGAACAGTATGGGGAAAGTAGTGGTTTCTTTCGTGGAAATCGGCTATTACCTAAAAAAAATTCGGGATGAAAAGATGTACCAGACAGACGGATATAAGGATGTTTGGGAAATGGCAAAGACAGAATACAACCTGGACCGTACCACAGCATCACGTTTTATGAGTATCAATGACCGGTATTCTATCGGGGGGAATAGTATTGAATTGCAGGAGCAATTTCAGGGATTTGGAAAATCTGCACTGGTGGAAATGCTGACACTGCCAGTGGAAGATTATGAATTGCTTTCACCGGACACCAGGATTGAAGATATCCGGGAATTGAAAGAAGCAGAGAGGGAGCAGGCAGAGGAAGAGAAGAACCAGCTGGAAGGTCAGATGAGTTTAATCAAAGATATACCAGAGGTGGTACCGGAAAAAGATAAGTCCCAAAAGGAAGAGATAACCATACATGATGCATTACGAGAGTTGTTCCAACCGAGAGAAATGAAAGAATATCTGGACAACCTTGTCAATATGAATCCGGATTCACAGGCAATGGAATGGTGGGTGAGTGACTTCAACCAGACGGGATATAGAAAATTTAGTAAAAACCCATTCTTCATATACTTCTTTGGCAGGGAAGAGGGATTTAAGTTAAAGAATATTAAGAGTGGTAAGATTACAACACATTCTTATAAAGACTTCTATTTTATGGTTCGTGCAGCTTTTACAAAAGAAACAGCATCTGGCGCAGATGTGTGGAATCAAGCTTTTGGTGCAGAATATGAAGAAGAATTGCAGAGACAAAAGGAAGAGGAACAGAGGCAGAAGGAGGAAGAAAAGCGAAAGAAAGAGCTTCAAAAACAGAAAGAGGAGAAACAGCGCCGGGTTAAAGAAAATCAAGGAAAAACGGAATCCGAGGAGCAAAAAAAACAGGTTTCCGAGGAAAAAAAAGAAGAAAACAGCGCCGCATTAAAGGAAAATGAGGATTCCGAGGCTTTTGAGGACAAGAAAACAGAAGTAGTAGAGGGAGAGGTTGAAAATGAGGTGTGCGATATCGCACAAAATTGGGAATGTGCAAACAGAAAGGAATTACCAGGGAACAGATATAGCGAAATAGTAGTAGGAAAGAGAAGGCATTTTGTTTCGGAATTAGATTTAAGAGTAGGTTCTAAAATTATGTTTTTCACATTCGCAGCAGAAGAGGAAATCAAAGCAGTTGTAACGATAGTTGATGAAATTATGGGAACAGCAATAAAAGCGTATGGATTTGAGGTGATAAGCGTTGGCAAAGAGAAGTAAGCGAGCAAAAGCAACAGACTTTAGTCAGAATACAAGAGAGCTCATCCGGCAGCGGGACAAATACCAGTGTTTATTTTGTAATTTAAATAAATATGGGAAAAGTGAAGCCCCCTGGATGTTGGAAATCATGCATTACATAAACAGGAGTGCCGGAGGGCTGGGCATCCCGGAAAATGGAGTAACCGGATGTGCTTATCATCACCGGGAGTTGGATAACGGAAACAAGGGATACCGGAAAGAAATGTTAGAAGACATGAGAGAATACCTTAAAGGCATTTATCCGGGATGGAGCGAACAGAAGCTATATTACAAAAAGAAGGACTATATATGATATTTAACAAATCGGTATTTAAGAAACTGCTGAAAGAAGCATACAAGAGCAGTGGATTATTGGTAGCAAACAAGAACGGGAGAATCGTCCTATCCGGGTCCTGGTGGGTGATGACCATGGCAGAAGAGGTATTCACCAAAGAAGGAAAAGCTGCGCTTGTTGAATTAACAGGGCAGCTCCCGGAGGCAGGGGAATGCTTCCGGTGTACTTCTGCAGGAAATCAGATAGAGATTCCACCGGATTATATTGACATTGACGAAGCGGCAAGCGGAGAAGCATTCAAAAAAAACAATAATGACCATGGACGGACCGTTTGGTGGAATACTGCGGATATATCAGAGAGAAAATGATATCGTATGCGTTAATGAAATCGCAGAACAATTACTGGATTCATCTGCGGCGCTGAAAGATGAAAGCGACCGTATAGATGGACCATACACAAGAACTCCAAAATCTACAGGAATGCTTTATTGGTACACTGGGGAATGCTCTTTTGCAGCATGCCCGATAAAATGCGGAGATTCAGTGGAAAAATTTATAGAAGAGGTACAGAAGGTAGATATCCCACAATCAAGGCGTTAGCACCTGTTATACACACACAGTTACTTATAAATCTTAGAACCGCCCTCTTCGGAGGGCAGAAAGGAGTATCCGGATGAAAGACGTGAACATATACATATACACGGAGTACTCCGGGAGTTTGAAATCGGGAACCGGAATATGCCACATTATTTTGGAAACGATGGTTAAAACAAAAAAAGGAGAAGAGCCCGCCACGTTAAAGGAAATCAAGGCTTTTGAGGATATTACAAGGAATCGCCTGGAGCTTTTAGCCATAGATATGGCACTAAGCCATTTATCCAGAAAAAGCAGAGTGGTGATTTATACTACCTCTGATTATATCACCGGGGCATTTATGCAGGGCTGGCCAGATAAATGGGCAGGGAATGATTTCAAAAAGAAAGGCAAACCCATAAAGCATGCAGACTTGTGGAAAAGCATCGTGGAACAGATGAAAAGCCATGACGTGACTGTCATAAAAACAGACAGCACTCCATACATGAAGGCACAGGCGGTCGAATTAAGGAAATTCAAGGAAAAAAGCAATAAAGACCGGTAACAGGGCAGCGGGAGACAGGATATGACAAAGAAAGAATACAAGAAGATTATGCGTGAAGTCTCAGCCTGTGTATTTCCACATATATATAAATCCTTGGATGCTGAGTGTCCTCACGAAGAGAGCATTAGTGTGGTTGAATTTGAAAAAATAACGGAAATATTAAATAGACACGTAAAAAGAAGAGGAAAAAGAAAGATGGATAAAGAGCTGGAAAAAGCCATTGAATTGGTTAAAGGCGAGCTTTTAAAGAAAAATGAGCTCCTGGAGAAGGAGTTAAAAGAAAATAGCACTGATACATTTTTTCATTTGAATACTTTAAGAGAAATGAACAATGTTGGAATAGCTTTAAAGATGCTGGGAAAACTGCATTAAAGCCAGTGGCAGCGGGAAAAATATTTTCGTAAAAAAGAAAGAGAGGTAATAATATGACAATAG
>JAXVOW010000049.1:0-32917 GCA_037301995.1 bacterium
ATTGATTGAGGCTGCCATGATGATTGGCGCTGTGCTGGCGGGAGCAGATGATGAGGGAATTGAAAAGATTCAGAAAGTAGCGTATAATATTGGGATGGCATTTCAGATTCAGGATGATATTCTGGACGAAACGGCAACCTTTGAAGAGCTGGGAAAGCCGATTCACAGTGACGAGAAGAATGAAAAGGTGACCTATGTTACCATTCATGGAATTGGGAAAGCCGGTGAAGAGGTAGAGCGTTTATCGGAGGATGCAATTGAAAGCTTACAATCCATTGACGGTGATTCTGACTTTTTAGTGGAGCTTGTGAGATATTTAATACATAGGAAGAATTAGAAAAGGCTGGGGGATTTTACATTACCTTTACTAATATATGAGAGGTATTTTTATGGAGCTGTTAAATAAAATAAAACAACCAAATGATATTAAGCAATTTGACGTGGAATATTGGGAACCTCTGGCTGACGAGATTAGAAGCTTTCTTCTGCATCATATTTCAAAAACCGGCGGACATCTCGCTTCTAACCTTGGCTGCGTGGAGCTGACAATGGCGCTCCATCTTGTTCTTAATCTGCCGGAGGACAAGATAATCTGGGATGTAGGGCATCAAAGCTACACCCATAAGATATTGACGGGCAGGCAGGAACAGTTTAATACCTTAAGGCAGTTTGGCGGAATGAGTGGATTTCCGAAAAGAGTGGAGAGTGATACGGATGTTTTTGAGACGGGACACAGCTCCACCTCTATATCCGCAGCAATCGGCATGGCAAAGGCGCATGAGTTAAATGGCAAAAAGAGTACCATTGTGGCAGTTATCGGAGATGGTTCTTTTACCGGTGGTCTTACTTATGAAGCACTTAACAATCTGGCGCAGCTTAAGAGCAACTGCATGATTATACTGAATGACAACGATATGTCCATAGATGAAAATGTAGGTGGAATGTCAACCTACCTGAACAAAATCCGTGTGGGACAGGCCTACAATGATGTAAAATCCGGAGTGGAAAAAGGACTTTTGCATATCCCGGGAATTGGTGAAGGTCTTGCCAAGGTGGTAAAACGGGGAAAGGACAGTATAAAGGGACTATTAGTGCCGGGTATGTTTTTTGAGGATTTGGGAATTACCTATATCGGGCCCATTGATGGACATAATATATCCCAGATGGTTGATACCTTTAAGGCTGCCATCCGGCTGAAGCGCCCGGTGGTGGTTCATGTGAAAACAATTAAGGGAAAGGGATACCGGTATGCCGAGAGATATCCGAAATATTTTCATGGGGTATCCCCCTTTGATTTAAAAACCGGAAAGGCGCTTCGGAAAAAGGAGAGACTGACCAATACGGATGTATTTGGAAGAAAGCTTCTGGCTATGGGAGGAGAGGTTCCCAATCTTGTGGCGATTACAGCAGCCATGTCCTCAGGAACCGGTCTTGAGAAATTTGCCAATGTATATCCGGGCAGATTCTTTGATGTGGGAATTGCAGAGCAGCATGCGGTGACCTTTGCTGCCGGTCTGGCAAGCGAAGGCATGATTCCGGTGGTGGCTGTTTACTCCTCCTTTTTGCAGAGGGCTTATGACCAGATATTGCATGATGTATGTTTGCAGAAGCTTCATGTTATATTTGCGATTGACCGTTCCGGTCTGGTGGGAGAGGACGGAGCAACCCATCAGGGTATATTTGACTCGGCGTATCTTACACAGATTCCGGGAATGACGGTACTGGCACCGAAAAACCGGTATGAGCTGAGCAGAGCCATGGAATTTGCAGTGGAATACGATGGCCCCATTGCAGTTAAATACAGTAAAGGGGATGCATTTTACGGGCTAAAGGAACAGCAGGAGCCGATTGTGTATGGTAAAAGCGAGGTTTTGTTTCAGGGTGAAAAGGCGGCACTGATTGCAGTGGGAAACATGGTTGAAACCGGCTTTGAGGTATATAATGCCCTGAAGGAAAAGGGAACAGAGATTACTCTGGTAAATGCAAGGTTTGTAAAGCCCTTGGATGAGGAGCTGTTAAGGGATTTGGCGGCAAATCATAAGGTGGTTATAACCTTAGAGGAACACATGCTTCAGGGTGGATATGGACAGGCTGTTTCTGCATTTTATATGGGCAGTGGAATGACGGACATAAAGGTTCAAAATCTTGCAATTGAGGATATGTTTGTGGAGCATGGCAGAGTGTCCGAGCTCAGGGAAATGCTTGGCATTGATACACAGAGTGTAATGCGTGTGGTGGAGGAATACCTGTAATGGATTAATAATCCTGTGGAAAATGTCTGCTGTCAGGACAGATACAAAAGAGGCATCAGGAGGCAATTTATGAAAGAACGATTAGATGTAATGCTGGTAAACCGTGGGCTGGCAGCTTCCAGGGAAAAGGCAAAGGCAATTATCATGTCCGGAATTGTATTTGTGGACGGACAAAGAGAAGATAAGGCAGGTTCTGCCTTTGACGATAAAGTAAATATCGAGATTAAGGGTTCTACCCTTAAATATGTGAGCCGCGGAGGGCTTAAGCTTGAAAAAGCCATGAACAGCTTTGATGTAAGGTTAGAGGGCAGGGTATGCATGGATGTGGGTTCTTCCACCGGAGGTTTTACAGATTGTATGCTTCAAAATGGAGCCGTAAAGGTATATGCGGTGGATGTGGGACACGGACAGCTGGATTGGAAGCTGCGGAATGATGAGCGGGTAGTCTGTATGGAAAAGACCAATATCCGATATGTGACACCGGAGCAGATTGAGGAGCCGCCGGAATTTGTATCCATTGATGTCTCCTTTATTTCGCTGACAAAGGTATTAGCGCCGGTGAAGGAGCTTATGACAGAAAATGGTGAAATTGTATGCCTGATAAAACCACAGTTTGAAGCGGGCAGGGAAAAGGTGGGGAAAAAGGGTGTTGTAAGGGATTGCAATGTACACAGAGAGGTTATCCGGCTGGTAATGGAATATGCTTCTTCTATCGGATTCTGTGTCTGCAATCTGGATTTTTCACCGATTAAGGGTCCGGAGGGCAATATAGAGTATCTTTTACATTTAAGCAGGGATGCAGGCAGATTACCTGCGGATATTGATGTGGACAATGTGGTGGCAGCCTCCCATGGAGCCTTGGATAAGTAGGGGATTGATGGTATGAAGCATTTTTTGATTACAACCAATTATATAAAGGATGAGAATCTGGTTTTGACCACAAAGGTTGAAAAATATATTGCCATGCATGGCGGAACCAGCAGAAGGGTAATTGGAGATACAAATGGAGAGATTTCCTATGAGATAGAGGATGTGGAGTCCTTTGACTGTATTATTGCGCTGGGAGGGGATGGAACCATCCTTAAGGTCAACAGGGATTTAAGAAGGCTTGGAATTCCAATTGTGGGAGTGAATCTGGGAACTTTGGGTTTTTTGACTGAAATTGAACCGGAGCAGGTTTTTCCGGTTATTGACCGCCTGTTAGCGGATGATTATGAGATGGAAAAGCGGATGAACATTAGTGGTGCAGTCTATAAAAATGAAAGCGGGATGCCTGTTCTTAAGGATGTGGCACTGAATGATATTGTGGTATCCCGGTCTGGATTTTCAAGGGTCATTGGTCTTAAGGTTTATGTGAATGGAAAGGTAATGGATATTTATGAGGCGGATGGCCTGATTGTCAGTACCCCCACCGGTTCCACCGGGTATAATCTGTCAGCAGGCGGTCCCATTGTCTCACCCAAAACAAGCCTTATGATTGTGACGCCTATTTCTCCCCATTCCCTTACCTCAAAAAGCATTGTTTTTTCCAGTGAAGACGAAATTGTAATTGAGGTATTGAAAATGCGCAAGGCGCAGGAGGAAGAGGCAATCGTAAGCTTTGACGGCCAGCCGGGAACCCAGCTTTCCACCGGGGACCGGATTGTAATTAAGAAATCCAGTGCAGTGACGAATATGGTCAAGCTGTTTGATGTAAGCTTTTATGAAGTGTTACGGGAAAAGATAACAAATCATTTCTGAGGTGTAAAATATGAAAGAAAAAAGACAGAATAAAATCAAAGAAATCATCGAAACAAAAAATATTGAAACCCAGGATGACCTGTTGGAAGAGCTTACGAAAGCCGGTTTTACCACAACCCAGGCCACTATTTCCAGAGATATCCGGGAGATGAAGCTTACCAAGGTACCAGATGGAAATGGCAGGCAGAAATACACCCTGATTCAGAGTGCGGATACGGATGTTATGGCAAAATATCATCAGGTTTTGAGTGCAGGCATTCTGGACATGGACTACGCCGGGAACATGATAGTTATCCACACGGTATCCGGAATGGCGATGGCAGTGGCAGCCGCTTTGGATAATATGAAATTTCAGGGATTTATGGGATGTATCGCAGGAGATGATACGATTTTTTGTGCTACGAGAAACAATGAGTTTTGCAGGGAAATTATCAATGATATAAAAAAGGTAGCATCTGACGAGTAAGTTGGAGGTATAATATGCTATTAAATTTACATATTAAAAATATGGCGTTAATTGATGAAATTGACATCAATTTTGCAGATAATCTGAATATATTAACCGGAGAGACCGGAGCCGGAAAATCCATTGTAATTGATTCTATTATGCTGGCATTAGGTGGAAAAGCGCCAAAGGATTTTGTGCGGAAGGATGCAGAGTACGGGTTGGTGGAGCTTTTGTTTTCCATAGAGGATGAAGAAACTCTCCGAAGGCTTCAAGAGCTCACGGTACCGGAAATGACAGATGGCGAGCTGGTGCTTTCCAGAAAAATAATAGGCAGCCGGAGTGTAAGCAAGATAAATGGAGAGACGGTAACGCTTGCCAGGGTCAGGGAGGTGGCAGCATTGCTGCTGGATTTACACGCACAGCATGAGCACCAGTCTCTGCTGGTTCCAGGAAACCATTTAAAATTATTGGACCGGTATGGTCATGAAACGCTGGATTCCCTCAAACAAAAGGTGTCAGAAGCTTATAAAGAATATTCCAAATTAAAAAATGAACTTTCTGCAAATACTATGAATGAGGAAGAAAAGAAGCGTAAGCTGGATTTAATGGAATTTGAGCGCAATGAAATTGCAGGTGCAGGCTTAAAGCCTGGTGAGGATGCCAAATTAGAGGAATTGTATAAAAAGGCATCCAATAGCAAAAATATAAGCGAAAGCTTATCAGCAGCCTACCGTTACACGGAGGATATCGCATATGATGGTGTAGACCGGGCACTGCGGGAGATGACTACCGTTTCTGAATTTGATGAGGAGCTTCAATCCATGACGGATATGCTTGCCACGGTTTCTGACCTGATATCGGATTTTGGCAGAAGTGCGAGAGGGTATCTGGAAAATAACAGCTTTTCGGAAGAAGAATTTATACAGATAGAAGAGCGGCTGAATACAGTTAATCATTTAAAAGCCAAATATGGAAAGACAATTGAAGATGTATTATTATACGGAAAGAATCTGGAACTGCAATATGATAAGCTGCTGCATCAGGAGCAGTATTTACAGGATTTGAAGGAAAAGCTTGCAGATGCAGAGAGAAGGCTGGAACAGGCATGCCGGGATTTGAGCAGGGAACGGAAACGGATTGCGGAACTGCTTTCCGGGAATATAACGGAAGCGTTGGTTGACTTGAATTTTATGGATGTCCGTTTTGACATGGTGTTTGAA
Source organism: bacterium (assembly GCA_037301995.1). GTDB lineage: Bacteria > Bacillota > Clostridia > Lachnospirales > Lachnospiraceae > CAG-590. The sequence continues at coordinate 5,661 of JAXVOW010000049.1, forward strand.
CAGACGGGGCATTATTCTGCAGATGGCACGGACTATCCATATTTTATTATCTCCACCAATGTTGGTGAGGAGATGAAGCCGTTATGGCAGGTGGCATCGGGAGGAGAGCTTTCACGGATTATGCTGGCGATGAAATCCTGTCTGGCGGATGCGGATAAGATAGAGACGTTGATTTTTGATGAAATTGATGTGGGCATCAGTGGAAGAACCGCCCAGATGGTGGCAGAAAAAATTCACAGAATCGGAAAAAACCATCAGGTTATCTGTATTACGCATCTGCCGCAGATTGCAGCCATGGCAAATCACCATTATCTGATTGAAAAACAGGTAAATAATGGAAAGACAATTACCCATATTTCAAAGCTGGATTCCCGGCAGGAAATTAAAGAGCTTGCAAGGTTGATAGGCGGCGTAGAGATTACCGATACGGTTATGCAGAGTGCAAAAGAAATGAAAGAATTGGCAGGTAAGGCAAAGGTTAACTGACTGAGATAAAACGGGATAACCCATAATAAATGTAAAAGCATTTATTGTGGGTTATTTTTTTGACTAAAGGTATTTTATATAAAAATAGAAAAGGAGAAAACAATGCAGAGATACAAGTTATTTCTAAAATGGTTACTAGCGGCAAACATAATGTTTATCCTGGTGGTTGCCGGTCTTGGATACCGGGAGGAATATCAAAATAGAGACATAGCGGAGGTATACAATACCCTGCAGTCCGGAGGACAGGCGAAGGAGCAGAGTCAAAGCAGCACCGATACCCAGAACCAGAAGGTAATTCCTGTTGGCAGGACAGTGGGAATTTATATTAATACAAAGGGTATTCTGGTCATAGATACGGGAGAGGTGACGGATTTAGAGGGAAAAAATGTGGCTCCCGCCAAAAATAAGCTGATGCCGGGGGATTACATTACAAAATTAAACGACGAGGAAATGAAAACAAAAAAGCAGCTCATTGAGGCAATTACATGCTGTGAGGGTAAGACGCTTGTATTCCAGGTGATACGGAATGAGGAGAGCATTGATGTAAAGGTGGAGCCGGTGGAAACCGGAACGGATGAATATAAGGTAGGAATATGGGTCAGAGATGATTTACAGGGGCTTGGAACCGTGACTTATGTGGAAGAGGATTCCTTTGGCGCTCTGGGGCATAGTATTAATGACACAGACACGGGAGAGCTTCTTCAGGTTTCCGGAGGGGAAATATATGATGCAGATATTTTTGGTGTGGAAAAAGGTACTGCCGGAAGTCCCGGGGAGATAGAAGGCATGATTGCCTATCAGACAGAAAATGTGGTGGGGCATATTGACGGAAACCAGTTGTACGGAATTTATGGAACAATTACCGATGCCTTTAGGGAAGAGATAGAACAGGAGACTCCGGTGGAGGTTGCATCTGTAGATGAGGTAAAAAAAGGGAAGGCATATATACAGTCTTATGTCAGTGGAAAAAAGGAATTATATGAAATTGAGATTGTGAATATGCACAAAAATGACAACGGTGACCAGGAGATGGAAATTATTGTGACAGATGACAATTTAATTGATTTAACTGGAGGAATTGTGCAGGGTATGAGCGGAAGTCCCATCCTTCAGAACGGAAAATTAGTGGGCGCAGTAACCCATGTATTTGTGGATGAACCCAAAAAAGGGTACGGTATATTTGTGGAGACTATGAGAAAAGGCGAAAAATAGAATGTTTTAGCGAAAAAACTGATAAGGTTAAATCAGAGTTAAAAAATTTTAAATTTTTTAAAAAGCTGGTGTTTTTCCATGAACGTAACAAAAGTACTGTAAAATAAAGAAATATTTTGTGGAAAGAGGTAAAAAATTGTGTTGTAACACAATTTTAAAGAAAATAAATTGCGTTGCATTGTCATACACCAGCTTATAATTATAGTTTGATTTTGATATAGTCTTAAATGGTCGATGTCAGAATAATTCTGTCAGAGGGTAGAATTATTCTTGACGAAAAATCATATATTTTAGGAGGGAAGTATGATTAATGTAATGATTGGTAATCATGATGAAATCATGCGAAAGAGGATGGAGGACATTGTGCGAAAGCAGACACAGTGTCATCTTTTGGGAACTTATGAAAAAGGAGATCAGTTATTGTTACATATTAAGGAGGATGTGCCGGATCTTGTGATATTGAATCCTGTGATGCCGAAGCTTGACGGCATCGGGGTGATAGAAAAAGTTCGCTCAGAGTCACAATTTGATAAAATACGGTTTCTTTTGGTTGCTACTGCACAGCAGACAAAGGTTTTGAATGTATTGCAGAACCGGAAGAATGTAAAATTTCTTCCATGGGAAAATGATGAAAATACTCTGGAAAAATGTATTATGGAGATACCCAAGCCGGGAGCAGTGACGAACCGGGCACTTCCGATTGAAGATATAGTGGTAAAGCAGGGGAACAGAGAAAAGGATTTAAATTTACTGGTGACACAGATGATTCACGAGATAGGGGTTCCGGCGCATATAAAGGGCTATTTATATCTGCGCACGGCGATTATCATGGCGGTAGATAATATGGATGTATTAAATGCAGTGACCAAGCAGTTATATCCGGATATCGCAGAACAATATGGAACCACAGATACACGGGTAGAACGCGCCATCCGACATGCAATTGAAGTTGCATGGGAACGGGGCAACATTGATATGATACACGAATTGTTTGGCTATACAATTCAGGCAGATAAGGGAAAACCGACAAATTCAGAATTTATTGCCCTGATGGCAGACAGGATACGGTTAGACCAGTCTAAGAGCTTAAAGTAGGGAGGAAACAGAATAAAACACTGGAAGAAGAAGGAATGATGAAGATGTTAATGTGAATGCCAAGGCATAAGATTGGAGAATGATATGAGAGAAAATATGAAAATAATAATAGCAACTGGACAAAAACGACAGATAATGCAGACTGTATTGGGACATATGAAACAGTTCGAGTATGTTATAAAAGAGACCACAGATTCCTATGAACAAATCGTAGAGGATGTGCATTCCATGAAACCGGATATGATTATAGCGGATATCTGTTTAGAAGGAGGAGATGGTATTTCCCTGCTTCAGGAATGTAAGAGAAAGGAATTGCGGGATACAAAGTTTGTGTTTTTGACAGATGTTGCTGCACAAATGATTATTGATTTAGCATATGCAGCTGGTGCGGATTATTATTTTATGTTAAACCAGGAGCCTAAATTTATCGCAAGAATATTAGAGAGGATTCTGGAGAGTCACTATCAGATGAAACAACAGCAAAAGCAGCGAGACGGAATGACATTAGAGCAAAAACAGTTTCTGTTTGATTCTACACTGGAAAATGATGTGACAAAAATGATTCGGGAAATTGGAATTCCTGCTCATATCAAAGGGTATCAATATATCAGGGAAGGAATAATGATGTCGGTAAAGGACCCGGAGATTCTCAATTATATTACCAAATATCTATATCCCACTATTGCAAAAAAATATCATACCACAACCAGCAGTGTGGAGCGTGCGATTCGTCATGCAATTGAGGTGGCGTGGAACCGGGGAAAGCTGGAATCCATGGAGGAGCTGTTCGGTTATAGCGTAAATTCGGGAAAAGGAAAGCCAACCAATTCTGAATTTATTGCCCTGATTGCGGATAAGTTCCGGCTGGAATACAGGATGAAGGGCTTTGGAATGGATGAGTTCTCTGCATAGCAGACATTGCGGAGGTGTTATAAGCCGCGTTTCCTCTTAAAAATAGCTTTTGTTTTTATTACTTTTATGCTACAATGGACGAAAGTCTATTATGTACGAAGGAGAGAGAATCCGATGAAGAGAATTGCTTATATTGCTTCTGAATGTGTTCCATTTATTAAGACCGGTGGTCTGGCTGATGTTGTGGGGACGCTTCCTAAGATTTTTGATAAAAAGGAGTATGATGTACGGATTATCATTCCTAATTATATGTGTATTCCTTCCAAATATAAAGAGAAAATGCGTTTTATTACAAACTTCCAGATGGATATTGGCGACCACTCGCAATATGTAGGAATTATGTATATGGAATATGAGGGTGTGCCGGTTTATTTTATTGATAACGAATTTTATTTCAATGGACTGGCTCCTTATGGTGATACCAAGTGGGATATTGAGAAATTCTGTTACTTTTCCAAAGCGGCATTATCTATTTTGCCGGTGATTGGTTTTCGTCCGGATATTGTACACTGCCATGACTGGCAGGCGGGCATGGTTCCGGTATATTTGAAGACACTGTTTGCAGGGAATCCTTTCTTCGGCAGCATGAAGTCCATTATGACAATTCATAATTTACAGTTCCAGGGAAGATGGGACATTGAACATGTACGGTATTGCTCCGGTCTTCCGGATTATCTGTTTACTGCGGACAAATTAGAGCTTCATAAGGATGCTTCCATGTTAAAGGGCGGGCTTGTCTATGCGGATGTGATTACTACGGTAAGCAATACCTATGCATATGAAATCCAGACACCATATTATGGGGAAGGATTAGATGGTCTGTTACAGGCAAGAAACCAGTCTTTAGTGGGAATTGTCAACGGTATTGATTATGATACGTATAATCCGGAAAAGGACAAGCATTTAGCAAAGGCATACAATATTAAGAATTTTAAGAAAAATAAGGGAATGAATAAGACTGCACTCCAGAAGGAGCTGGGACTTCCTGTGGACAAGAGCCAGTTTGTACTGGGTATCATTTCCAGACTGACGGACCAGAAGGGACTTGATTTGGTGGATGCGGTGATGAATGATATCTGTCAGGACGGCGTGCAGTTTGTTGTGCTGGGAACCGGGGACAGGAGATATGAGGATATGTTTCGGTATTACCAGGGCATTCATCCGGCAAAGGTCAGTGCAAATATTTATTTTTCTGATGCGCTTTCTCATAAGATGTACGGTGGCTGTGATGCAATTTTAGTACCGTCAAGATTTGAGCCCTGCGGACTTACACAGCTGATGGCACTCCGTTATGGTTCTCTTCCGATTGTCAGAGAAACAGGAGGCCTTAAGGACACGGTTATTCCTTACAATGAATTTGAACAGACGGGAACCGGATTTTCATTTGCTAATTATAATGCACAGGAGCTTTTGCATACCATTAATTATGCAAAGGAAGTTTATTATAACCAGAGGAAGAGCTGGGAGGACATGCAGGTACGTGCCATGAGCCAGGATTATTCCTGGGCAAGCTCAGCAAAAAGGTATGAGGAATTGTATAGATAGAAGGAAACGAGAGCCGCAGGCGGGAAAGCTGTCTGCGGTTTTGTGCAGTAGAAGGAGTAAAAAGGAATGGCTTTTGATGGAGTAGTGATTTCAAATATTGTAAAGGACATGAAGGAACGGCTGACAGGAGGCCGTATCTATAAAATATACCAGCCGGAAAACGATGAGATTAATCTGGTGATTAAAAACCTGGGAACCACCTTCCGACTTATGTTAAATGCCAGCCCCACACTGCCGCTGGTGTATTTTTTGTCGGAGAATAAGGTGAATCCGGCTACAGCGCCTAATTTCTGCATGCTGCTCAGAAAGCATATCGGCAATGGAAGGATTGTGGGAATTGAGCAGCCGGGGTTTGAGCGGATTATCATGATAGATATCGAGCATTTAGACGAAATGGGAGATTTATGCAGGAAGAAGCTTGTAATCGAGCTGATGGGCAAGCACAGTAATATTATATTTATGGAGGAGAACGGACGGATTGTGGATGCCATTAAACGGATTGGCGCCCAGATTAGTTCGGTGAGGGAGGTGCTTCCCGGATATGATTATAAGCTGCCGCCAAATGAAAAGATGAACCCGTTAGAGGTTTCAAGGGAATATTTCCAGGCGGTTATTTTAGAGAAAGCCATGAGTGTGGAAAAAGCCATTTATTCGTCTATAACAGGCTTTTCTAAGCTGATTGCCGGTGAGCTCTGCTATGAGGCAGGAGTGGATGGCAATTTCAGCACGGACAGTCTTGCGGAGAGTAATAAGGAGGCATTGTGGAATGCATTTTCCGGGCTGGTTACCCGGGTGAAGGATGGAGATTATGAACCGGTAATTGTTTACAATGAGGATGAGCCGGTAGCTTTTTCTTCTATTCCTTTAAAAATGTATGGCGACTTAAAGCAGGAATGCTTTGGAGATATTTCGAAGCTGCTGGCATGCTATTATGCAAAGAAGGACATTTATTCCAGAATCCGCCAAAAATCAATTGATTTGAGAAAGGTGCTGGCAACAGCGGTGGAACGGACATCCAGAAAATATGATATTCAGCGCAGGCAGCTGAAGGATACGGAAAAACGGGATAAGTACCGTATCTATGGGGAGCTGTTACAGACCTACGGATATGAGGTGCAGACCGGGGATAAGGAGGTCACGGTGATGAATTATTATACCAATAAGGAGGTAACGATTCCGTTGGACACCACCATGACGCCTGTGGAAAATGCGAACCGGTATTTTAATAAATATAATAAGCTGAAGCGTACCTATGAGGCTTCCCTGACACTGGTGGAGGAGAGCAAAAAAACGCTGGAGCACCTGCTTTCCCTGCAAAACAGCATGGAAATTGCCACCTCCGAGGCAGACCTTGCGGAGATAAAGGAAGAGATGGTAATGGCAGGTCTCATAAAGGCAAAGCAGGGTAAAAAAAATGGAGTGAAGCAGGAAAAGAGTAAACCCCTGCACTATATTTCATCGGACGGCTTCCATATGTATGTGGGCAAAAATAATCTGCAAAATGACCGTCTTACCTTTAAGACAGCGGGGACAAAGGATCTCTGGTTCCATGCCAAGGAGATGCCGGGCTCCCATGTGATTGTAAAATTAGAGGGGGCAGAGGATGTGCCGGACGCCACCTATGAGGAGGCTGCCCGTCTTGCCGCCTATTACTCATCGGGAAAGACCAGTCCGAAGGTGGAGATTGACTATACAAGAAGAGGCAATCTTAAGAAACCGCCTCAGGCAAATCCTGGATATGTCATCTATCACACAAATTATTCCATGGTGGCACTGCCGGATATCAGGGGAATTGAGGAAGTGAAAGAGTGAAAATGCAGGTTGGGAAAACCTTGTCTTGCATTTCTTTGCATATTTGGTTATAATATACAAGTTAATTCATGTCTTTTTGTGAGTTGGCTTATTATGATATTGAAAATCCGAATGGATGACTGGACAAAGTAGGTGAAACGCTTGATAAAGAGTATGACAGGTTTTGGACGTGCAGAGAGCGTCACGAAAGACCGCAAGATTGTAATTGAAATGAAATCTGTGAACCACAGATATTGTGATTTGAATATTAAGATGCCAAAGAAATTGAACTTCTTTGAATCTGCGATTCGCAATCACTTAAAGAATTATATCGGAAGAGGCAAGGTAGATATTTTTATTACCTATGAAGATTATACAGAGAATAACGTCTGTGTAAAATATAATCCGGAGATTGCGGCTGAATATGTGAAGTATTTGCAGCAGATGGCAGAAACCTTTGAGCTGCGGAGCGACCTGTCAGCAGTGATGCTTTCCAGATATCCGGAGGTCTTTACCTTAGAGGAGCAGTCTGAAAATGAGGAACAGCTATGGAAGGAATTTGTTGTGATTCTGGATGAGGCAGCGAACCAGTTTGTGGAGTCCCGCACCAAAGAGGGCGAAGCGTTAAAGGAGGATTTGCTTCAGAAGCTGGAGGGAATGCTGTCCATGGTGGATTACATTGAGTCAGTTTCTCCATCCCTGACAGAAGCTTACCGGAACCGGTTAGAGGCAAAGGTAAAGGAGCTGTTGGAGGGGGCTGGCATTGATGAGAGCCGTATTGCAACAGAGGTTACTATTTATGCGGATAAGATATGTGTGGATGAAGAGACAGTGAGACTTAGAAGCCACATTGAAAATACAAAGTCGATTTTGCTTGAGGGCGGTAATGTAGGGCGTAAGCTGGATTTTATCGCACAGGAGATGAACAGGGAGGCCAATACAATCCTTTCAAAAGCCAATTCCCTTGACGTTTCCAATAAGGCAATTGATTTGAAAACCGAGATTGAGAAAGTCAGGGAGCAGATACAGAATATTGAGTAGAGGGTGAGGCATATGAATAAAAAGGGCGTGTTGATTGTCATTTCCGGATTTTCCGGTGTCGGCAAGGGAACAGTCGTTAGGAAGTTAATTGAGAAGTATCACTATAGTCTTTCTGTTTCTGCCACCACAAGAGAACCAAGACCCGGTGAAGTGGATGGAAAAGACTATTTTTTTAAGAGTGTGGCTGAGTTTCAGAATCTGATTGACTATAATGGATTTATTGAATGGGCACAGTATGTAGAGAATTATTACGGTACTCCCAGAAAATATGTGGAGGATGAATTAGCCAGCGGGCATAATGTGATACTGGAGATAGAGGTTCAGGGAGCCATGCGGATTAAGGAGCAGTATCCGGATGCGGTATTGATTTTTCTGACGGCGCCGGATGCACACAGTCTCAAGGAGAGATTGGAGGGAAGAGGTACGGAGGATGCCAGGGTAATTGCAAAACGGTTAAAGCGTGCCTATGAAGAAACAGATGATATGGCAGAATATGATTATCTGGTGGTGAATGATGATTTGGAGACCTGTGTGGATAATGTAAATGCAGTTATTGTGGCAGAGAGCTTCCGGACAGCAAACAACCAGGAATATATTAAACAGACAAAAAATGAATTATTTGATATTCGAAAGGAGATTTTATCATGATACATCCATCTTATAGTGATTTAATGGAAGTTGTTAACAGCGAGGTTGAGCAGGGAGAACAGCCGGTGGTACAAAGCCGTTATTCCATTGTACTTGCAACTGCAAAGAGAGCAAGACAGATTATTGCAGGAGAAGAACCTCTGGTAAAGGGGGAAGGCAGAAAGCCGTTATCAGTTGCCGTGGATGAGCTTTATCAGGCAAAGGTCAAAATTGTTGGAGACGATGAGGACGAATGATACTATCTGGTGGCAGGCAGGATTTGCCTGCCATTTGTGTTGCCATGCATATGAGGAAAAGTCCAGTGGACCATTTTTGAGTACAGGTCACTTTCGGTTATAAAAAGTTTGCAGCATTTAGGCTAGGAGGTTATATATGAAATTAGGGCAATTGCTAAATACATTGGAATATACACTGGTTCAGGGAAGTCTTGATACAGAGGTAACCGCAGTGGAGAACGACTCCCGCAGGGTGTCAGAGGGGGCGCTTTTTTTCTGTATTACCGGAGCTGTATTTGACGGACATAGCTATGCAAAGGATGTGGCGGATAAAAAGGCTTCTGTAATTGTGGTGGAAAAGGATGTTAACCTGGAGGAACATACAGAGATTGCAGTGGTAAAGGTAGCAGATACCCGGTATGCCATGGGAATAATCTGTGCTGCATTTTATGGGAATCCCTCCGATAAGCTGACAGTGATTGGAATTACCGGCACAAAGGGGAAAACCACTACCACTTATATGATTAAATCCATGCTTGAAGCGGCAGGACATAAAACCGGGCTGATTGGAACCATAGAAAGCATTGTGGGAGATAAGGTAACCCCTGCCAATAATACCACACCGGAATCCATTGTCATACAGAGAACCCTAAAGGAAATGGTGGATGCCGGTCTGGACAGCGTGGTAATGGAGGTTTCTTCCCAGGGGCTGATGCTTAACCGGGTGGCGGGTGTTTCTTTTGATTATGGTATTTTTACCAATTTATCAGAGGACCATATCGGACCAAATGAGCACAGGGATTTTGAGGAGTATTTAGGCTGGAAAGCCAAGCTGTTTACTCTGTGTAAAACAGGAATTTTTAATATAGATGATGAACATTGTGACGAGATATTAAAGGGACATACCTGCCAGGTAGTCACCTTTGGCATAAAAGAGGGAGCAGACTATCAGGCGGAAAATTTGAAGCTTTACGAAAAGGATGGATGTCTTGGTATTTCCTATCATTTAGACGGAAAATATCAGGAAGAGGTGGTGGTAAGCCTGCCGGGTGAGTTTTCTGTGCACAATTCCCTGTCTGCCATTGCAGTGGCAAAGGAGATGGGTGTGCCAATGGAAAAGATTCTGGAGATATTGAGGGATATCCATGTAAAGGGCAGGGTGGAGCTGATTCCGATTTCCGATGCCTTTACTATCTTAATTGATTATGCACATAACGCAGTGAGTCTGAAAAGCATTCTGACCACCTTACGGGCTTATAATCCGGAAAGGCTGGTTGCCCTGTTCGGTTGTGGAGGAAACCGCTCCAAGGTGCGGAGATATGAGATGGGCGAGGTGTCCGGTAAATTTGCAGACTTTACAATTATAACTTCTGATAATCCAAGGGATGAGGAACCCCAGGCAATTATGGATGACATCAAAACTGGAATGGCAAAGACAGACGGGGCATATGTGGAAATTGTTGACCGGAAGGAGGCAATCCGCTATGCCATAATGAATGCCAGGAAAGGGGACGTCATTGTTCTTGCCGGTAAGGGGCATGAGGATTACCAGGAGATTAAGGGCAGGAAATACCATATGGATGAACGGGATTTGATTAGAGAGATATTGGAGGAAGAGGATGTCACCAAAATATGCGGATATAATAATCGATATTTCGCATGAGGCGATTGACCGGACATTTCAGTACAGGATTCCGGAAGCTCTTGTGGAACAAATCAGGATAGGCACACAGGTGTCTATCCCTTTTGGTCGTGGGAATCATTTAAGAAGCGGATATGTGGTGTCCTTTTCGGACACACCGGCATTTGAGGAAGCCAGGCTTAAAGAAATTGCCGGTGTGAAGGAGGGAAGTGTTGCCATTGAAAGCGCATTGATTGAGCTGGCAGCATTTATTAAGGAGCGGTACGGCTCCACCATGATTAATGCATTAAAGACCGTTATGCCCATAAAGCAAAAGGTAAAGGGTCTGACCCATAAGGAGGTGCGGCTTTTAGTGCCGGATGAGGAGGCGCAGAAGCTGTCGGAGCAGTATCGGAAAAAGAATGCCAGGGCAAAGGTGAGATTATTGACAGAGCTTATGGAGGACAGGGTTATTCCCTATTCCCTTGTTACAGGAAAGCTCAATATCTCTTCATCTACACTGAAGGCAATGAAGGACGAGAATGTGATTGCTGTGGAGGAGGAGGGGTATTATCGGGATGTTATTGGAACTGAGACGGAAAATGGGGAAGAGGTTATTCCCAATCCGGAGCAGCAGGAAGCCATATCAAGAGTTGTGGAGGATTACCGGAATGGACAGAACGGTACCTATCTGTTAAAGGGGGTCACCGGAAGCGGAAAGACATTGGTGTACATTGAAATAATTGACAAAATTGTCCAGATGGGAAAGCAGGCAATTGTATTGATACCGGAGATTGCGTTAACCTACCAGACTGTCAGGCGCTTCCGAAAACGGTTTGGAAACCGGGTGACGATTATGAACTCGAAGCTTAGCAGGGGAGAGCGCTATGACCAGTTTGAAAAGGCAAAGAATGGAGAGGTTTCCGTTATGATTGGACCGCGTTCCGCCCTGTTTGCGCCATTTAAAAATCTTGGGATTATTGTGATTGACGAGGAGCATGAAGCCACATATAAAAGTGAATATCCACCTAAATACCATGCCAGGGAGGTGGCAATCCACCGGGCCGGAATGGCAGGGGCGTCCGTTGTACTTGGCTCGGCTACCCCTTCTGTGGAGTCCTATTACCATGCCCTGCAGGGGGACTACACGCTGCTGGGCTTATCCGGCAGGGCGAGGGAAGCGGCATCCCTTGCAGAAACCTTTGTGGTGGATTTACGGGAGGAGTTAAAGCGTGGAAACCGCAGCATTTTCAGCGAAAGGCTGAAGAAGCTGATGGCGGACCGTCTTGGTAAAAAGCAGCAGATTATGTTGTTTTTAAACCGGCGTGGATTTGCAGGCTTCATTTCCTGCAGAAGCTGTGGTCATGTGTTTAAATGTCCCCACTGTGATGTGACCCTGACGGAACATTTTTCAGGGACTGCAAAAGAAAAGCTGGTGTGCCATTATTGTGGATATGAGCAGAAAAAACCGGCAGTCTGTCCGGAATGTCAGTCTAAGTATATTGCGGGCTTTGGAATTGGCACGCAGAAGGTGGAGGAACAGGTGAAGGTCCTGTTCCCGGAGGCAAGGGTACTCCGGATGGACATGGATACCACAAAAAGTAAGGATTCCCATGAGAAGATTTTGAGCCAGTTTGCCAACGGTGAGGCGGATGTTTTGGTGGGAACGCAGATGATTGTAAAAGGGCATGATTTTTCCAACGTTACGCTGGTGGGAGTGATTGCTGCAGATCTGACGCTGTTTGACAATGATTATAAGTCAGCGGAGCGCACCTTCGATTTACTGACCCAGGCGGCGGGAAGAGCTGGCAGAGGGAGTCTTAAGGGAGATGTGGTAATCCAGACCTACACACCGGAGCACTATGCCATTAAGACGGCGGCAGAACAGGATTACCAGGCATTTTATGAGGAGGAAAAAGCATACCGCAGCCTGCTTGGGTATCCGCCATTTTGCCATATGCTGGCGGTGTTTATGGAATGTGACGGATATGAAACGCTGTGCCGGCTCTCAGAGGCATTAAAGGAAAAAATGGTGCATTGGGGAAAAGAACAGAGGGTTCATGTAATCGGCCCCTGTGATGCAACCATTGCCAGGGTAAATGACCGCTACCGGAGGGTGATATATCTGAAGGAAAAGCGGTATGAGGTTTTGGTGGAATTGAAGAACTTAGCGGAGCGGTTTTTGGAGGAGCAGCCGGAATATAAAGACTGTTTTGTAACCTTTGACTTTGACCCGGTGCATTCCTACTAGAATAAGTGACAAGCTTTGAATAGTGTGATACAATAGAAAAAGTTGTTTCATCATTGAATTATATAGATAAAAGTTAGCAATGCTAACTGGATAACAGAGAAAAGAGGAGAAGAACAATGGCAATAAGACAGATACGGTATGATGGTGATGATATCTTACGGAAGAAATGTAAAGAAGTAAAAGAGATGACAGAGCGGACAAAAACTCTGATTGACGATATGCTGGAGACAATGTATGATGCCGATGGTGTTGGTCTTGCGGCGCCACAGGTGGGCGTGCTGAAGAGGATTGTGGTTATTGATGTGGATTATGAAACTCCGTATGTACTGATTAATCCGGTTATCGTGGAGAAGGATGGGGAACAGACCGGAGATGAGGGATGCTTAAGCCTTCCAGGGAAGGTGGCGACAGTGACCCGTCCGAACCATGTAATCTGCAAGTGTCTGAATGAGAACATGGAGGAGGTAACCATTGAAGGCGAAGGGCTTCTTGCCAGAGCAATCTGTCATGAGCTGGATCATTTGGAGGGTATCCTGTATAAGGATGTAGCGGACAGCCCGCTTCGGGAGCTGCGGTACAGGGATGAAGAGGACGAAGTGGAATAGATTTAGTATCAGTTAGGTTGGTGATGAAATGAAGGTTGTATATATGGGAACGCCGGACTTTGCGGTGAATACACTGGAGGCGGTTGTAAAAGCTGGTCATGAGGTGCTGCTGGTGGTGACCCAGCCGGATAAGGCAAAGGGACGGGGCAAGAAAATGGTGTTTACTCCGGTAAAGGAGAAGGCGCTGGAATATAATCTGCCGGTGAGCCAGCCGGAACGGGTAAGGGATGAGGTCTTCATGGATGAATTGGAGCGTCTGAAGCCTGATGTGATTGTTGTGGCAGCCTTTGGGCAGATTTTACCGGAGCGGATTTTGAATATTCCAAGGTATGGTTGTATTAATGTACATGCGTCACTGCTTCCGGCGTACCGGGGCGCTGCCCCAATCCAGTGGGCAGTTATAGACGGCCTGGAGGAGACAGGTATAACCATTATGTACATGGAAAAGGGACTGGATACCGGAGATATCATCTGTCAGCGCAGAGTAAAGCTTTCCCCGGACGAGACCGGCGGCTCCCTGTTTGACCGCCTGGCAGTGGAAGGGGCAGACCTTCTTGTGGAGACATTAGAGCAGCTGGAAAATGGCACCGCAGTCAGGAGAAAGCAGGACGACAGCAAATCCAGCTATGCCAAAATGCTTTCAAAGGATATGGGACGCCTTGATTTTACGCAGGATGCGGTTATATTGGAGCGCCTTATCCGGGGGCTTAATCCATGGCCAAGTGCTTATACAAGAGTAAATGGAAAGACTCTGAAGATATATATGGCAGAGGTGCTTAAAGAAGAAGAAACAGCCGGACAGAAAGCGGACGCCGGCAGGGTTATTGCAGTGGATAAGAAGAGCTTTACGGTGCGTTGTGGAAAAGGTGCCCTCCGTATTCTGAATCTTCAGCTGGAGGGAAAGAAACGGATGGATACCGCAGCTTTTTTACTGGGATATGATATCCATAAGGGAATGATACTGGGGGAGAACCAGGATAACGCATAAATTTCGGAGAGTGGTTATGGCAGAACAGGTAAACACCAGGCTTCTTGCATTGGAAACATTGGTGGAAATAGAAAAGAAAAAAATATTTGTAAAGGATGCCCTGCATAAACTGCTGTTCCAGAAACAGTATTTAAGCAAGCAGGACCGGGCGTTTATAACGAGGCTTGTGGAGGGTGTGACAGAATACCAGGTAAGACTTGATTATGTCATTAACTGTTACAGCAGGACGAAGGTAAATAAATGTAAGCCTCTGATTCGCTGTGTGCTGCGGCTGGGGGTCTACCAGATGCTGTATATGGAGAGTGTACCGGATGAGGCGGCATGTGATGAATGTGTAAAGCTTACAAAGAAAAAGGGGTTCCAGAATCTCTCCGGCTTTGTAAACGGGGTATTGCGCAGTGTGGCACGCAGTAAGGATACCATTGTCTTTCCAACGAAAGAGGAGGACAGGAATGCATATTTGTCCATTGCATATTCCATGCCCCGGTGGATTGTGGAACGGATGCTGGAATGGTATGGCAGCGAAAAGACAGAGAGCATATTACAGGCATCCCTGGAGACGCCGGGTATTACGGTGCGGGTTAATACCGCTAAGACGTCAAGGGAAGAGCTGGTAAAGAAATTAAAGGACAGCAATATAGAAGTGACGGAGGGATACTATGTTCCGGAAGCACTGCATTTGAATAAAATTAATTATGTGGGAAGAACTCCGGGATTTAAACAGGGAGAATTTTTTGTACAGGATGAGAGCTCCATGCTGTTGTATCATGCGGCGGGCATAGAAAATGACAGCACAAAGCCTTTGAAGATATTGGATTTGTGTGCTGCTCCCGGCGGCAAGAGTACACATTTTGCCCAGATGCTTGGAGATAAGGCACAGATTGAGGCAAGAGATGTGTCCGGTAAAAAGCTTGCCCTGATTGAGGAAAATATAGAGCGCATGGGACTTTACAATATCCGGACCGTCCTCTGGGATGCGCTGGTTTTAGATAACAGTAAGAAGGAATGGGCGGATATTGTGATTGCGGATTTGCCATGCTCCGGCTTTGGCATAATCTCGAAAAAAAATGATATCAAATACCATATAAGGGAACAGCAGCTGATGGAGCTTGCCAATTTGCAGCGAACCATTTTAACTAACGCTGCGGAGTATGTAAAGCCGGGCGGAACCCTGCTGTACAGTACCTGTACCATCAATCCAGAGGAGAACAGGGAAAATGCGGAATGGTTTCTGAAGCATTTTCCCTTTGAAAAAGCCGAATTTGAAATGACGTTGCCGGAATCGTTAAAGGGCAGTGTTGTGGAGGGAAATATGCTGCAGCTCCTTCCGGGAGAGGTAAAATGTGATGGATTTTTCATTGCAAAATTTCGCAAAGGGTAGAAAGAGAACGGGATATGGACATTAAATCAATGACATTGGCTGAACTTACAAAATATATAGAGGAGCAGGGCTATCCAAAGTTCCGGGCAAAGCAGATATACGACTGGTGTCATGTGAAGCTGGTGCGGAATGTGGAGGAAATGACGAATATTCCAAAGGATATCCGGCAGAAGCTTTCAGAGGATTTTGTCGCATTAGAGGCAGTGGAGAGACTGGAATCCCGGATAGACGGAACGAATAAATTTGTTTTCCGGCTGGATGACGGTAATGTGATTGAGAGTGTATTTATGCCGTATAAGCATGGAAATTCCGTGTGCATTTCCTCCCAGGCGGGGTGCCGGATGGGATGCAGGTTCTGTGCGTCTACGCTGATGGGATTAAGCCGGAATCTGACACCGTCGGAGATGCTTGACCAGATATATGCAATTACAAGGATTACCGGGCAGAGGGTTTCCAATGTGGTGGTGATGGGCACCGGTGAGCCTCTGGATAATTATGACAATCTATGCCGTTTTATCAGGCTCCTGACAAATGAAGACGGACTTCATATCAGCCAGCGGAATGTGACAGTTTCCAGCTGCGGGCTTGTACCGGAGATATACCGGCTGGCGGATGAAGGGTTTGCCATTACCTTTGCATTGTCGCTGCATGCACCCACAGATGAAAAGAGGAGGGCGCTGATGCCCATTGCCAATCAATATACCATAGCACAGGTCATGGATGCCTGCCGTTATTATTTTGACAAAACCGGGAGGAGAATTACCTTCGAGTATTCCCTGGCTGCCGGTGAAAATGATACGGCAGAGGATGCCAGACAGCTGGTTTCCCTGTTAAAGGACTTTCCGTGCCATGTAAATCTGATACCGGTCAACCCGGTGAAAGAGCGGGATTATGTCCGGGCAGACAAGAATTCTATTGAAAAATTTAAAGTTTTGCTTGAAAAAAATACAATTAATGTTACTATTAGAAGAGGTATGGGCAAAGATATTGATGCTGCCTGCGGACAGCTTCGGAAAGCCTATATGCAGGAGAACAGGTAAAGGAGGGTTTCGATGTGATATCCTATGGTAAAACAGATATTGGTATGATAAGAAGCATGAATCAGGACAGTATCTTCTTTTCTGATAAAAGCATCGGCAATCTTCCGAATCTATACATTGTTGCTGACGGAATGGGAGGGCACCAGGCGGGAGATTATGCTTCCGCACATGCGGTTTCCTGGTTTGTGGAATATGTGAAGAACTGCCAGTATGTGAATCCCATAACCATATTGAAGACGGGAATCGCAAAGGTGAATGATATGCTTTTGCAAAAGGCAGCCGAACATAATGAACTAAAGGGAATGGGAACAACATTTGTGACAGCCGTTGTACTGAAGGATAAAATGTATGTGGCGAATATTGGAGACAGCAGGCTCTATGTAATGGGAGAGGAAGCAAAGCAGATTACCTTGGACCATTCTCTGGTGGAGGAATTAATCCGAACCGGGCAGCTGGACCGGCGAAGGGTAAGATTTCATCCGGAAAAGAACATTATTACAAGAGCACTGGGAACGGGAAATGAAGCCGTACCGGATTTTTTTGAGATTGTTTTGCAGAAAAAGGAAAAAATATTGCTATGCACAGATGGATTGACTAACATGATTGAGGACGACGAGATAAGAGACATTGTAATGCAAAAGCAATTTTTAGATAAAATATGTGACCAGTTGATAGAACGAGCCAATTATTATGGCGGTAAAGACAATATTGGTGTTGTTGTAGCAGAGCAGACATTGAATGAGGTGTGAAAATATGTTTGAACAGGGAATGATAATTCAGAATAGATATGAGATTATAGAAGAGGTTGGCTCCGGCGGCATGAGTGTCGTGTACAAGGCAAAATGCCATGTATTAAACCGTTTTGTGGCGATTAAAGTATTAAAGCCGGAATTTAGTGATGACAAGAGCTTTGTGAGCAAGTTCCGGATTGAGGCACAGTCTGCGGCAGGACTTTCCCATCCGAATATCGTGAATGTGTTTGATGTAGGGGAAGAGAATGGCTATTATTATATTGTCATGGAATTAGTAGAGGGAATCACCCTGAAGGAATATATCCAGCAGAATGGGCGCCTGCCATACCAGACCGCTCTCGATTTTATTATGCAGATTTGTGCGGGTATTGAAGTGGCGCATGAACATCACACCATTCATCGTGACATCAAGCCCCAGAATATTATTGTCTCAAGAAATGGAACCCTAAAGGTGACAGATTTTGGTATTGCGAAAGCGGCAACCTCTAATACAATTGCCTCAAGTGCAATGGGAAGTGTGCATTACATATCACCGGAGCAGGCAAGAGGCGGTTATTCAGATGAGCGTTCCGACATTTATTCCCTGGGTATCACATTATATGAAATGCTGACGGGAAGAGTTCCATTTGAGGGAGAAAACAATGTTACGGTTGCATTGATGCATATACAAAGTGAAATGATTCCTCCAAGAGAATATTATCCGGATATTCCGGTGGGACTGGAGAAAATCGTATTGAAGGCAACCCAGAAAAAGCCAGAGCGCAGATATTTAACCACCAATGCCATGCTGGCAGATTTGCGCAAGGTTGCCATGGATCCAAATGCTGACGTGGGAAATATGGGTGTGGTGATGACCAATAATGCACCGACAATCCAGATTTCGGAGGAGGAGCTGGAGGCAATCAAAAGTTCTTCAAACCAGCCGGAGGGCATTTCCATATTCCCTGTTAATCAGACCAGTTCCGAGCTGGATGAGGCAAATGAGGCATTGGAAAGCTTATATGATGATGACTATTTAGACGACGAAGATGAGGATGAAGATTCTTTGTTTGATGAAGAGGAAGAGAATGACAAAAAAGGTGATTTAGACCCTAAGATGGAGAAAATCATTACTATTGGAGCCATTGCAGCCACAGTAATTATAGCGATTATCATTATTGTTGCCATTGCATCGGTTACAGGTGCATTTAAGAAGGATAAGAAGACAACAGAAGAGCCAACTGTAACAGAGGAAATTATAACAATGATAGACGTGGTTGGTATGGAAGAGGCAGAAGCCACAAAGGCACTGGATGAAGCAGGTATTGCTTATGAGATTGAACGGGAGTATTCAGACAAATTTGAAGAGGGATTGGTCATGAGCCAGAGCATCTCAGAGGGACAGACTGTGGATAAGGACGAAAAGGTAAAAATTGTTATCAGCAAGGGAATTGAGGAGACAGATGTTCCCGATGTTGTAGGCAAGACCGCGGATGAGGCAAGGACTCTGCTTACCGCTGCCGGCTTTGTGGTGGAAGAGGACGAGGAATATGATGATGAGGTGGAAGCAGGTAAAATTATCAGCCAGACACCAAGCGGGGCGACGAAGGCAGCCAAGGGTTCTACTGTTACGATTGTAGTCAGCAAGGGAAAAGAAGTGAAGGTGGCAACGGTTCCGGATCTTAAGAAGAAGACAGTGACAGAGGCGGAATCCGCACTTTCAGAGGTGAAGTTAAAGCTTGGAAATGTTACCCAGGAATACAGTGATACCATTGCAGAGGGCAAGGTAATCAGACAGAGCATTGCTGCAGGTACAGAGGTTAAGGAAGAGACCGCAGTTGATATTACAATCAGCAAGGGAAAAGAGCCGAAGGTAAAGACCTATACGGCAACCTTTTCAGGCTCCATCAGCAACAATGGCTATGATTTTGAAGAGGGAGAAGCAGTCTATGTCAGGCTGACCTTTAAAGTTGGCGACGCAACCTATGAAATTATAGCGGATTATTATCAGGAAAACTCATTCCCAATCCAGCTGTCTGGTCTGCCGGCTATAGAGGGATTAACCAGTAAAAATGGTACGCTGAGTTATAGTGTCCAGGATGAGAATGGCACGAATATAACAGGCAGTTTTTCGTCCTCAGGTAAAGCCACAATAAAGGAAGTAGAGCAATAGATGCAGGGGAAGATTATTAAGGGAATTGCAGGATTTTACTATATACATGCGGGATGTCGCATTTATGAATGCAAGGCAAAAGGAATTTTCCGCAGCCAGAATATTAAGCCTCTGGTGGGCGACAATGTGGAGATAACTGTATTGGATGAGGAAAAATGTCTGGGAAATATTGAAAGGATTCTTCCCCGTGCCTCCCAGCTGATTCGTCCGGCGGCTGCCAATGTGGATCAGGCACTGGTGGTGTTTGCAGCAGCGTCTCCGGAACCGAATTTTAATCTGTTGGATCGTTTTCTGATTATGATGGAAAAGCAGGAGGTTCCAGTTATTATATGCTTTAATAAGACTGATTTGGTGGAGGAGAAGAAGCTGACCTGGTATGAAGAGATATATGCAAAAAGCGGGTATCCTGTAATTTATGCCAGCACCTATGAGGAGCATGGAATGGATATTTTGCTGGATGTCTTAAAAGGGAAAACAACTGCTCTGGCAGGTCCATCTGGTGTGGGAAAGTCTTCCATAATGAATATGCTGAATCCGGATGCCAACATGGACACCGGGGTTATTAGTAGAAAAATTCAGAGGGGAAAGCATACCACCAGGCATTCCGAAATTCTTCCAGTGGGCGAGAACACATATCTGATGGATACGCCGGGATTTAGTTCGGTATATTTCTATGACATACAGCCTGAAGAGCTTAAATATTATTACAGGGAATTTGAGGAATATGAGCCCTATTGTAAATTTGGGGGCTGTAATCATATTGGAGAGACGGAGTGCGGAATTAAACAGGCAGTGGAGGATGGGGAGATTCCCCGCTCCCGTTATGATAATTATAAACTGTTTTTTGAAGAGATAAAGGACAAGAAGCGTTTTTGAGGAAAGGGTAGAAGAGATGAATTATTTAGCACCATCAGTATTGTCAGCAGATTTTTCAGCTTTGGGAGAGGAGATTGCAGCGGTTGCAGCAGCAGGAGCAGAAATCATCCATTTGGATGTTATGGATGGACAGTTTGTTCCCAATATTTCTTTTGGCGCACCGGTAATCGCTTCGGTGCGAAAGGTGACAGATGCCCTGTTTGACGTGCATCTCATGATTGAAGAGCCTGTCCGTTATCTCGAAGCTTTTAAAAAGGCGGGAGCAGATATTATTACCGTTCACTATGAGGCGTGCCAGGATGTGAAAGCCACATTGGAGGAAATTAAGGCTATGGGCTTAAAGGCGGGGCTGGCGGTTAGTCCGGATACGCCGGCTTCTGTAGTGGAGTCCTTTATACCTCTGGTGGATATGGTTCTGGTGATGAGTGTGTATCCCGGTTTTGGAGGACAGAGCTTTATTGAGAGCAGCCTGGATAAGGTTCGTGCAGTTAAAGAAATGGTAACAAAAGCGGGAAAAAAGGAAATGTGGATTGAGGTTGACGGTGGAATCGGCGCTGCCAATATCAGGGAAGTAAAGACCGCAGGAGCCAATGTTCTGGTAGCCGGTTCAGCTGTATTTAAGGGAAATAGGGCTGAAAATGTCAGGAAATTAAGGGAATTTATTCAGGATTAGGAGTAACTAAATGCATCATGTGTTAATTGTGACAGGAGGACATCTGAATATTGATTTTGCAAAAGCATATAGTAAGACCTTATCGATTGATAGGGTCTTTGCTGTTGACAAAGGTCTGGAATATGTGGACTGCATGGGCCTTGTTCCGGACTATATCGTAGGTGATTTTGACACAGTGGACAAAAAACTGCTGACAGCTTATGAGAAAAGAATTGCAGCAGGCGGGCTTCCGACTCATCTGGAGCGTTATCCTGCGAAAAAGGATGCCACGGATACCGAATTGGCAGTCATGGAAGCAATAAAAGAACGGGCAGGGCAGATTACAATTTTGGCAGCTACAGGAAACAGAATAGACCATGTGCTTGCAAATCTGGGTTTACTGCTCCAGGCAGCAGAGGAAAATACAGAATGCCATATAGTGGATGAAACAAACCGTGTTCGCCTGCTGCAGGCAGGAAAATGCTGTAAAATAGAAAAAAGGAATCAGTTTGGAACATATCTTTCACTGATTCCTGTAAGTCCGGTAATAAAAGGTCTGACCATTACCGGGGTTATGTATCCGCTCAACAATAAAACAGTAATGCAGGGCAGCAGTCTTACCGTCAGCAACCAGATTCAGGAGGAAGCTGCCATGATTACCTGTACAGAAGGAGAGCTTCTGGTGATAGAGAGCAGGGATGGGTGAACCCATCCTTATTTTTTCTTACGCTTATCCTCTTTGGAACGCTTTGCGGTATCCTTCTTTGAGCCTTCCTTTTTAGGATGTTTTGTATCTTTTGTTTCTTTTGTATCTTTTACCAGAGTGGTTTGGTTATTATCCATGATTGGTGTAATATACTGTGATTCGTAATAATGATAAAGCGCCTTATATTCTTCACTGAAGCTGTCGTTTGCATGTCCGTGCATTTCATCAAAATCCCGGTCATTTCCCACACGTTTTACAATGTGAAGGGAAATGTTGGCACAGTGGGAGGAAATACGTTCAAAGCTGGTTACAAGGTCTACCAGGGAAATACCTCCTTCAATGCCGCACTCACCGGACTGTAACCGTTCTACGTGATGCGCCTTGATGGTTTCCTTTAATTTATCAATGGTTTCTGCCAGCGGCTCAATCCGGATAGCAGCGGCAGCATTGTCATGCTTGAATGCCTCAAAGGTGGTTTTCATGGCATTACCCACAGCCGTGATGATTGTATCAATTTCTTTATGCCCGGCAGGTGAAAAATGGATGTCCTGTGCATTTTTGTCCTGTGCCACATAGAAAATGTTAATACAGTGGTCCCCCATCCGTTCAAAATCGCTGACGGAATTTAAAATCTCTGATACCACCAGCCGGTCATCTTTGGAAAGCCGTTTGGAGTTGATTTTTACGATGTAAGCGGAGAGGGCGCTCTCGCATTTATCGATAAAGGATTCGTTTTCCTCCAGTAGTGCCTGCTTAGACGGGTCATAATTGTAAATTAATCCGGTTGCAATCTGGTAATTTTCATAAATTGCATCAGCCATGGAGGCAATTACATGCTTACACTGCTCCAAAGCAATGGTAGGCGTATTGAGGAGCATGTCGTCCAAAGTTTCAAGCTCCTTATCTGTCTTGGAGACATCATCATCCCCAAGGATTTTACCGGTCAGACTGCCAAGCTTCTGGCTGAACGGAAGCAGCAGTACACTGGTGAGAAAATTAAACAAAAAGTGTACATTTGCTATATCACCACGGTTTACAGTATCATTCCAGAATCGGATTCCCACCGTATAATAGATACCATAAATAATGACAGTGAAGATAATCGCTCCTATAATATTGAAGAAAAGGTAGCTTAAGGATACCCGCTTTGCCTTTTTGTTTGCACCGATGGAGCCGAGGATAATCGTCATGCATTTTCCCAGGTTCTGTCCAATAATAATCGGAACAGCGGTGGCATAGCTGACGCTTCCTGTGGCAGATAATGCCTGTAAAATACCTACGGAAGCAGATGAACTCTGGATAATTGCCGTAATTACAAGACCAATTAAAATGCCAAGAAAGGGATTGCTGAAGGAGGTAAATGCATTCTGGAAAGCTTCGGAATCTTTTAATGGAGCAAATACAGATTCCATGGTGGTCATTCCGTAAAACAGCACGCCCATGCCAACCATGATTCCGGCAATATCCTTTGCCTTTTTCTTGTTTGTAAACAGCAGAATAAATGCGCCGACTCCCACCAGCATCGGTGCAAAGGAGGAAGGCTTTAACAGAGTTAAAATCAGATTATCGGAACCTAAATCGCCGAGACGGAGAATCTGGGCAGTTACGGTACTACCCACATTTGCACCCATGACAACTGGAATTGCCTGAGCCAGCTTCATAATGCCGGCATTTACAAATCCAATCAGCATAATGGTTGTAGCGGCAGAACTCTGGATGATGGCTGTTACACCGGCACCTAATCCCCAGCCCTTGATAAAGCCTACTCCTTTTCGTTTACTGGTGGTTAATTTCTCCAGAATTCGTTCCAGACCGGAGCCCGCCAGTTTTTCAAGGGAAGAACCCATAAGATTCATACCGTATAAAAAGAGCCCGATACCTCCAAGAAGCTGTAAGATTGATAGTATATCCATTTCCGTATCCTCCAAAATTTGTTTTATCCATTTAACGTATAATTAACAATAGATGTAAATAAACAGATAATTGTTAAGGTAATATAAAATGTAAGTAAAATAAATCGTAAAACACAACCACTATTATATGATGTTTTCCAATGTTTGTCACTACGTAATTTTAATAAGATTTTATCTGCAAGAACAGAATAGCTGGATTTTTTCTGAAATATATGGTACTATAGCTTACTGAGTTGACTTATGAAATTGTGGCATGTTTTTGCTGCTGGTTTTTGTTTCATAAGATAAATAGGATTAAGGAGAATAAAAGTATGAATAGTTCATTAGTATGGATTTTGCTTGCATTTGCCGCCTATATGGTTGTAATGATTGTTATTGGTGCCATGTATGCAGGGAAAACAAAGAATTCAGAGGACTTTTTCTTAGGAGGAAGAAATCTAAATGGATGGGTAGCAGCGTTATCTGCCCAGGCATCTGACATGAGCGGATGGCTTTTGATGGGGCTTCCGGGCAGTGTCTATGCCTTTGGAACCGGACAGGCATGGATTGCCATAGGTCTGTTTATCGGTACTGTATGTAACTGGCTGTTTGTATCATCCAGACTTAGGAGATATACAATTCGTGCAAACAACTCATTGACGCTGCCGGCTTATCTGGAAAACCGTTTTCATGATAAGAAGCGGATTTTACTGGTTGCATCCTCTCTTGTTATCGTTATATTTTTCCTTGTATATACGGCCTCTGCACTGACAGCAGGAGGAAAGCTGTTTTCTTCTGTATTTGGTGTGGATTACAGGATTGCTCTTACCATTGGCGCTGCTGTTATTTTAATCTACACTTTTCTGGGCGGCTTTATGGCGGTATGTGTAACGGATTTTATCCAGGGAACATTGATGCTGGTTGGCATTTTACTGGTGCCGATTATAGCCTATATTTTTGTGGGACCGGAGAATCTGATTGGAGTATTAAATGCATCCGAAGTAGCCGGTGGCGCCAGCTCTTATCTTAATATTATGCATGATTCCGGGGAGCCGGTTTCGGTGGTTTATATCATTTCCCAGCTGGCATGGGGACTGGGATATTTTGGTATGCCGCATATACTGGTTCGTTTTATGGCAGTTGCCAGTGAGAAAGAGCTTAAGAAATCCAAGGTAATTGCAATTATTTGGGTCGCAGTGTCCTTGAGCTTTGCAATTATTATCGGGATTGTGGGACGTGCATATCTGTTCCCGACTATTCTTGGAGAGACTACCGATATATCTGCAGAAAATGTTTTTATAGAAACCATTAAACAGATATTTGTGAATGACTTACACCTTGCCTTTATTGGCGGATTATTCCTTTGCGGTATACTGGCTGCCATCATGTCTACTGCGGATTCGCAGCTGCTGGTTACTGCGTCTGCTGTGGCAGAGGATTTATTTAAGGGTATTATAAAGAAAGATGCAAAGGATAAGACGGTGTTAAAGGTCAGCCGATGCACCGTAGTGGTGGTGGCTGTTCTGGCATATCTGATTGCGTTAAATCCGGACAGCTCTGTTATGGGTCTGGTTTCCAATGCATGGGCAGGCTTTGGCGCTGCATTCGGACCAATTGTGCTGTTATCCCTTTATTGGAAACGTGTGAATTTACAGGGGGCAATTGCCGGTATTGTTTCCGGTGCGGCAACAGTTCTTATATGGGATTATGTTCCGATTTTCCATACCGGTGAAGTGAACACAGCAGGCAAAGAGATTTTAAACACCCTTGGAACCCAGACAGGTCTTTATTCCCTGGCAATTGGATTTCTGATTAGTGTTATTCTGATTGTGGTTGTCTCATTGGCGGCAAAGAAACCATCGGATGAAATACTTCAGGAGTTTGAGGATATGAAGAATAACAATTTTTAGAAGACTCCTGGATATGGGGACAAAATAAAAGAGACCAGATAAATGGTCTCTTTTTTATAAGTATAAGGGAGAATTAAATGAAAAAAGTATCATTTCTATGTGTTTAATAATAGTAGATAAATATGAACAAATTATGACATTGGGAAAAACAATTTGAAAACATTTGGAAAAAGGATGGAAAAAAATGAATTTTCAGATTTTATGCATTGGAAAAATAAAGGATGGCTTCTATAAGCGGCAGATAGACGGGCTTTGTGCCCGTATAAATGCAGATTCCCATCATATAGAAATAATAGAGTTTCAGGATAAGCGGATACCGGAGCGTATGACGGATAAGGGGAGAGAAGCCTTTCTGGAGGCTGAGTGTGGAAGGCTGATGCAGCGGATATCTCCGGGAGATTTTGTGATTGCGCTGTGCATTGAGGGAAAGGAGCTGGGTACAAAACAACACAAGGAATATATTGACAAGGCGTTAAGAGACGGCTTTGACACGGTTACCTATGTGATTGGCGGTTCGCTGGGACTGCCGGAGCAGATAAAGAGGCGTGCCAACCTGAAAATGAGCTTTTCTAAAATGACCTTTCCCCATCAGATGATGCGGATGGTGCTGTGTGAAGAGATAGCCGGCGTAGCAGGGAGGAAGGAGTAAGAACCTTCGGAAAAGAAAGGTCTTATTTATGGTAGGTTTTTCCCTGCAGGATTGTGTATCCCCGGTAGAGCTGTTCATATAATAGCAGGGTCAGCGTTTCGGCTGGCAGGCCGCATTTTGTCAGAGAAAATCTGTCGGGAAACCCACAGCCGGAGAGTGCGGATAATGCGTCAACACATTCTTCCCCGGTAAATCCAATCAGAATATGGATGTTGGATTTTCCGGATTGCTGCAGCATGGCAATTTTTTTTGCAAATTCTTCAGAGGAATAGGTGGATGGGCCGGAAACAATCTGAAAAAACTGATGGTTGCCGGGTTTTATGTCCTTTGGAAATTGTAAGCTGTTATCCGAATACAGCATGATATCACAGTAAGCGGATAAGCGCTTGGCAAATTCTGAGACAGCTTCCTGATAATTTGTGCCAAAAGCTTTGGTTTTGCAATAGATATGGTAATGCATGGTTCCTGCCTTTTCAAAACATAGATAAAATGAAATTCCCTTTGCCGGACAAAGGGAATTTGAAATAAGGAAATGCACCAGAGAAGAGTCGAACTTCCTCACATGGCTCCGGAGGCCATTGCTCTATCCGTTGAGCTACTGGTGCAGTGCAGATAATATAATACTACAAATCTTTGAAAAGTGCAAACGAATGTTGCTTTTTTTTTTGCATTTTGTTACAATTATTTATCGGAGATGAAAAAAGTACAGGAAAATGGGGCTTTTCCTCATTTTGATAATTGTGGATTCATGTTAACAGAGCAGAATACTTGACAGGAGATTACAATGAAAAAAAATATATTTGATAAAATGTCAGATTCCTATGAGAAGTTTCACTT
>JAXVOW010000050.1:0-18353 GCA_037301995.1 bacterium
CTCATTGCAGATTGAATCATAACCTTCATGAAGTTTTTCTTTCCGGACCGCGGCAGACCGGTAATCATATAACAAAATGTATCAACCAAATCAATACTATAGATGGATGCATTCTCTGCATTATATCCCACTGGAAGACATCGTGGATTCTGCAGCTCCTTTTCATATGTTTCAAGCTCACTAAACTCTGACCAGACCGGTTTCTCTGGAATTTCCGGTATTGGACGGGCAGCCTTCTTCTTCCAGTTTTGACTCATATCCTGGCATATTCTGCGAATCTTCTCAATACGCTGATAGTCATCCTCCGCAGGGCAGGCAAGAGCAACCTGATACTCCAGAATACGATTGCCATAATATGCAAGACCACGCCCCTTAATATTCGATTCCGGAACCACATCAAATGCCATCGTCTTCATAACATCACCATACGCATATTTATCTGCCATTTCTGTGGTAATAAATGTCTTGATGTTCTCTGCCGCACGGGAAGGAATGTCCGTATTGCCAATTCCTGCACCGGACAACAGCATGTAAATACCATGACTTACTCCCTCCTTGGAAAGGGTAATCAGGTCATCCATGTAATGTTCTTCCGTTTTTTCGTTAAAAGCGGATACATTGTCAATAATAATAAGTATCATTGGCAGAACCACCCCATTTACCTGAACATACTGACTATAGTTACCGCCACGAAATAATTTTTTCCGCTCTTCCAGTATGGAATGAATCATCGTAAAGAATTTTGAAATTCTCTCATAGTCCCCTTCATACATAACCCCTCCCATATGGGGAGCATCCTCAAACGCACTCATCATTTTACTGCTAAAATCAATAGCATAAATGTTGATATAGGACGGGTCGTATTTATGAATCAAGGCATAGGTAATTGATTGGAGCGTTGTACTCCGTCCGCTCACCACCATACCACATACGGCATGATGCCCGCCCTCTGTAAAATTAACCTTCATAGGCATCTGTGCCTGATTTTGCGGGTCATCATACAAGCCAAGAACCACTTCCATATTCCATTCAGTCTCCGGCTCCGGCCA
Source organism: bacterium (assembly GCA_037301995.1). Taxonomy (GTDB): domain Bacteria; phylum Bacillota; class Clostridia; order Lachnospirales; family Lachnospiraceae; genus CAG-590. The sequence continues at coordinate 1,050 of JAXVOW010000050.1, forward strand.
TTGACCATTCTGATAACAGTTATTTTTAAATTCATCAAATGCTTCCAGATACATCTGGGCAGGCAGCACTGGCATCCACAACTGAAGCTCGTGCGTATAACCGTTTTCTTTTGCAACAACTGCCAGATAATCCTTCACTGCATCCAGCTGGGTCTTATCCTTTGCCTGCGGAAGCTTTATATTATTTCTCTCTGCACGCGAAATCATAGCTGCAATCACGTTTTCAGCGTTGACACAAGCACCATATAGCTCAATATAATCCTCCAGCCTTGCAGTATTATATGCGCTAATAGGATAGTCAATCAAATCCTCTTCCATCATCTGATACATGTCATCCACAATCAACTGCTCCTTTGATTTCATCTTCAGACAGTCCTCAAGGGATGTATTTTCTTTATCCATTGCCTGCAGTAAATATTTCTGTAATATTGTCAGCCACTCCGCCTGGGCTTTCACCTTTTGTGTAGTCTTCGCATAATTACCCGTCATGTCAACCCTTCCATCAAGAGTAATGAGCTTTGCAATATCGACTTTACTGTCGCTGTCATCCTCACTATATACCGCACCGCTAAATCCGGATTGAAATAATTCAAACACTTCATCATTACCAACCTGTAAATAGGCACGGCCTGCCTGCGTAATGTATGCCGCATCCGGCTTGTGAAGCATATCATTACTGTCCTGACGGTCCTGTACCCGAAGACAGAGCCGGAATTTAGAATTACTCCAAATATTATCGTCAACCGTACCACTCGGTTTCTGTGTCGCTAAAATCAGATGCACACCAAGACTCCGCCCTACCTGTGCAACACTGACCAGCTCCTTCATAAAGTCAGGCTCCTCACGTTTCAACTCCGCAAACTCATCAATAATAATAAACAAATGCGGAACCGGGACACTAACCTCATTGTTCTTATATAATTTTGTATACAGGTTGATGTTATTAACACCATTTTCCGTAAATATTCTCTGACGTCTTCTGTTTTCACTTTTTATAGAGACCATGGCACGATGTACCTGGTTGCCGGACAGATTAGAAATCTGTCCTATTAAATGAGGAAGACCATTGAACAGATTTGCCATTCCGCCGCCCTTGTAATCAATGATAAAGAAGCCGATATCGTCGGGACTGTAGTTAACTGCCAGCGAAAGCATATATGTCTGCAGTGTTTCACTTTTACCGGAGCCTGTGGTACCCGCCACCAGACCATGAGGTCCATGATACTTTTCATGCACATCCAGATAACTGGGTGCTCCGCCAGCCTTCGCTCCGGTCATACCCTTTATATTGTCATAGGTACGGTTTTTTCTCCAACGGTCAAGAACATTCAAATCCTCCAGCTTCGTTGCACCATACATTTCAAAAAATGTAATGGACGACGGAATATCTCCTCCGGACTCGGTTTCCTTCACATAAATATTGGACAATCTTTTTGCAAACTGCAATATCTTCATATCGGAAACACTGTCAAATTTAATCTGCTGTCTTTCTTCCTGTGCGTCCTTAACATCATAAACGCCCTGGAAATCCTGGTCATTTTCAATAATATACTCGCATTCATTTGGAAGTCCCGTATAGGAATCTGCAACAATAACCGTAGATAATCCATAATTCATGCTATTGTCATACACATACTTGGCAATTAATTCTCCCTCCATCATTTCGGGATTCATTAAAAACATAATAAAGTACGGTTTCTGGATAATCTCCTTCTTCTTAGCAGAACCCATCTCTTCTCTTTGACGGAATATTTTTGCCATGCTGTAAAAAACATCCCCCGCCTGCTGCTTATCTGCAGCGATAAACCGAATCTTTTTGTCCTCCGACCAGACATGCGGAAACCATTTGATATAATCCCATTTACCAATATTTTCCGCTGCCTTTCCGTCGTAAATAAAAACCATTTTTACATCTGTATAACAGTTATTTGCAGCAATCTGCGTTGCCAGTATTTTAACAAGCTCAAAAGCACCCGATAGCTGTTTTCCGCCAATCAGTCCAATCAGGCGGTGCTTCAGTAAATCCACTCCCACCGGAACATTAAACAGGGTCTTATAATTCTCTTTAATAAATTTCGGCTTTTCTGCCAATCCATCCTCATACAGCTTAAACCGGTCCTTTGGAATATTAATCTGTGCCTGAAACGGAATATCTCCCAGTCCCAGCCTGTAAAACATAAAATCCTCATGTCTGAAATTACGGTTCCACAGCACCATGCTATTACTGTCATAGCCCGCACACGTCTCTGCACTTTGATACATGATATTCAGAGAACGAATATTATTCTCATATTTATCCTTAACCATTTCCGTACGCTTCATCAGGTAATTGCTATATGCTTCAAAACGATGGAGCTTTCTCTGTTTTTCCTCTTTATTCTGTTGAACAACATTTACAATTGCCCATATCACACCAAAGATTGCAGAGGTTCCAGCCATAATCAGGCCGGAATACATATATAAGCCGGAGTTACTTCCACTGGCCTTTGAGGAATATATCATTAACAAGCTGCCCAGCAGCATAGGAATAACCATTATAAAAGAAGAGCCCACCGTCATAAAAAGAGGCTGTTTTTTGCTCTGCTGTAAATCCGGTGGTGCCTCAATTTCAACCTCCTCCGTATCAATTTTTTCAATATTTCTCGGCGAACGCCTTAACAAAGTCATACAATCTTTACCTGCTTGTCCGGCCTCATTTACAGCCTTATCCGGATTCTCCTCCGGCTTTACAAAATGCATAACGGACAACTTATCTGTATTGACCTCAACCTGATAATTTGCCTGGTCAATGGCGATGCAATCCCCCAGAAGCATGATGTGCAGTCCCATAAAACTGATTAAATCTCCAAAATTTAAAGGAACAGTATTCTGAATCAAATTCGCATTCACATAGGTACCATTGACACTTTTATTTTCCAGTACCCAATTATTCTGGGCATCCCGATATAATCTTGCATGGGTTCTTGAAACCATTCCCTGAAAATTATACCGTATATCCATGTCTTCATTTTTACCTATAGTAATCTCCTGGACATCCTTTACTGCATACTTGCTAAATACAGAAATAGAGTACTGTGCGTTTCTGACAACCAGGGTTATATTCTCTGCTTCCGCATGAAAAATATGAAAGATATCCTGGTCCCGGATTGGTTTTCCAATATATTCTTCATTTCCCTTTGTAACCTTATATTGAGAATTTTCCACAAACGTCCATGTTCCGTTAATGTTTTCAAGATGAATTTCCAGATTTTCTGAAAGATTGAAAATATCCTTATATAGAATAAAAGAATAGTCTGTATTTACTAAATTTGGTAACCGAATCTCCTTGAAGGATGTGCTTGTAAAAACTGATAAAATCGTAACCATTTATATCCCCCTTTATCTTAAACAAAATGTATATTCAATGAAGTGTCTCCAACCTCAATAAAATCATTATCAAGTAATTTCACTGCATCTCTGGACAACTGCATCGCTTCTCTTCCACGTCTTATTTTTACCGGATGTGTATCCTCCAATGTCTGGATATATAATGACTTGTCATGCTTAAACAGCCGGCACTGCTCCTTTGCAACATTCAGGTCATTTAATACCAGTGCATTTGTATTACTGTGTCCCACCGTAATTACCTCTGATATAAAAATTACATACTTGCGGGTAGATAACTTTCCCTTTTCAATAATCTGGACGGCAATATTGTCATCCGTTTGGTTGGCAAAATTTGTTTCCTCATGAAAATTAACCTCATACGGAATATTATTTTGAAAAGCCTTTGTTTCCACTCCCTGGTATAAGCGGTTTTTCAATGCCTGGTCAAGCTGCTCCTCTCTGACCTTTTCCTTTTGCAGGGTATTCATTTCTGCCGCCTGTTTCTTCTCTTTGTTTAAACGGAGAAAGCGAAAAAACACCAATCCAAGAATTATCCCCTCGTAACAGCACATTGCTATATTTGAACATAAAATATCTATGATTTTGTCCATTCGCTTTCCTCCTTTGAATTGTATTATTTTAATGATATGTATTTTAATTTATCTGCATTTTTCTGTACTAAAATATCAACGTATTTATTTTTTTCAATTACCTGACTGCCTATTTCATTTGCATTAAGCATACTTCTTTTAGCTATATATTTTTTCCGTACAAAGTCATAGTAAACAAGAACTATTCTGGTTCCCCGGTAAATATATACGTTTCTTAAATAACCCTTAATAACATAAACCGCATTATCGCCTGACAATTTATTAATATCCTTCAAGGTTAAAACAACCAAAATGATAATAATTGCTGCATAGGCAAGCAGCCCGCCAATTACATATTGTAAGATATTGTCCCTATGATTCAGAGCTGGCAGCCATATACAAATAACTATTATAAGAAAAAACACAATTGCAAATAACAGCATCCTCCTCCAATTTAGCCTTTTATAATAATCTTTCTTTTTTGAATCTACCAGAATCCTATCGCTGGACGATAACTTGTTTTTAACATGTTCATCTAAGGTCTTAGTATTCAAATCTTTTACATAATATATGATTGCGTAAATTATGCACGGAGCTGCTAAAATAATTATGCACAATAACAAAATGCTATCCTTCATTTTGGCTTACCTCTGTTATCAATTGTTTATATTTATCATTTTGAGATATAAATTGTACTAACTCTTTTCTGGATTTATCTTCATACCCGCGAAATATTACTTCATCAATAGCAGGCTCTTGAAAAACAATATTTGTCTTGTCTGAAACATAACCAAATGGATATGAAACGCCAAAATAATCATAAACATTACCAGTCTCATTGTCTTTAGGAAAAACTCCTGCTATCATTACTTTTATACCTGTGTTTTTTAATTTCACAATAGAACCAATTGGCAATATGTCTTTAATGTTTGTCATATTTACTTATCTCTCTTTCTTATTAATAATATTTAGCCTCACTGTGATTGATACCACTTCTCATATACGTTATCATCAACCGTGTGCGCAAGCCAGGCAACAGCATCCTCACCATTTTTTAAAATACTAATCGCATCTATGACTGCAAAAGCAGCAAAGCCATATGGACCTGTAATTCCAACAATTGTATCTTTGCCCAAATCGCCCAACAGTTCCAAACCATAATATCTCAAAGCCTGATCCCAACGAATGTCACCATCATATACAGCTGAACCATTCTCATATGCCCTGGTAATAAGCGAAAGCCAAGAGCTTAATTCGGATTCACCTACATCTTTTCCTAACTTTATTAAATCAGCGGCATTCTCTACACCTACAAGTCTGATAAAATCATCCAATGCATCCAAATCATCTCCAATATATTCTAATATCGAAGCAATATTCATGAGCAGTGACAAAATATCCAATTTCCCTTTTTCATATTGATTCATTAAATCCAAAATATCATTATATGCCTCATTTGCCTTAGCTTGCCCACTGTTATTATCCTTTTCTTCGCTATTAACATTATTTACTGTATCTATATTTCTTCTTAGTATTTTGTTTGCTAATATACAACCCTCTGTATTTTGATATTGTTCCACAATTTTTTCTAATATAGAACTCATTTGCTTTAAAATATTAACTATTTCATCGTTGTTTTCAAAAACTGTATTAAACGAGCTAGATACTTTTCCTTTGATAGAACTATCCAATTGATTATATATTCCTTCAACATCATTATTACATTGATTCATTTTTTCATATAAAGTATTTAAAGAATCTATTTGCGTTTGTATTTTAATTAATTTGATTGTAAATTCACTTCCCATTAATTAATTTCTTCCTCCCTTCCAATTCTCTGTCTGCATTCTCTTTCGCTTAACAATAATAAATATGCTAATTACACATACAGCAAATATCATCAATAATAACAGCCATAACCAGGTTGTATGCAAAAATCGCACCAATGGATTTGTAGTAACCACAATATGAAAATCATCAAATGACTTGTCGTATTTACCTTCTGATTTTTCGCTCAGTATGTTACCTGCCATATCCTTTGCCATCACCTGGATTGTCTGGGTAGATAAGGCTTGTCCAACTTTAACCGGAATTAATCCATCCTCCAGCTCTTCAATATCCGAAGCCTTGTATGTACCATATTCCTCCCCATTTAGATAAATCGTTACATAATCTGTTGCCAGATTATCCTGTACATCCAGATATACAGTATGGCTGGTTTCATTATATACCTTACGGTTCTCTGCTCCCGTAATAACTGCACTTGGTGCTGTCTGGTCAACCGCAAATTCAACAACAAGATTTCCTTCTGTGTGCTTATTACTTACATTACTTGTATGATTTCCCGCCTTATCTGTTGAATCAATCTGAACGGAATATCTTCCCTCTGAAAGGAAATTATCAGCATGAATGGTGTACTCATATTGATACCACTGGTTTCCGTCTCTCCTGTCCTTCATCTGATAATAGGTTCCGTTTTCTCTCTCCTGTGAGCTGCAGCTTCCCACTTCATTTACCGTGACAACTGCCGCATTTACACCTCCCTGTGTGTATGCAATGTTCCGCTCTACCACCTCATCCACATTGGTTTCAACAATTACAACCTGTCTTCCCTCCTGGATATAGGAGCATACGCCATTGGTTAACCATTCTCCGGTTTCTGTTCCCAGTGTATAGACAGAGCCAAAACGATTAACAGAAAACTCTATGCTTTTCTCTGTTTCATTTCCTGCCTTATCCGTCACCTCCGCAGTTAGGGTGTACACATCATCCAGTATCTGCGTCTTAGGAAAATCAAGGGTATACTGTTCTCCATTATTTATGGCCTGGGACGAAACGGATACATCCTTTAAATCTATTTCCCCGTTATTGGCGCCATACAGCTTAATTGCCACCTTGTCCGAATCATAATTCACATCTGTGCAGGTTATAACCGGCTTAACCTCCCCTTTATTTGCCGATTTATCTTGTATATTTGTGATTTCGATTTCCGGTTCAATCAAATCAACCGTAAATGTGTTTCCGCTATAGCTGTCTGCTGCATTGCCTGCCTCGTCCGTATATGCAACATCCAGTCCGTAAGTTCCGTCTGTACTGTAAGAAACGGTTGCTGTATGTACATCACCATTACTGCTAAAGCCTGACACTCCCGATACGGAGCTATTGTCTGCATGCATTTGAATATCGACCTTTTCCGCATTAAAATTATGCTCTGTAATCGTAATGGTTGCCGTAATAGGCTCCTTATAATAGGCATTCTGTTCAGGTGCTGCTCCATTATAGCTTACGGAAATAACCGGTTTTGTGGCATCAACCGTAAATTTATCAGAAAAATTCTTTTTTGCCTTATTCCCTGCCTTGTCCACACAGCTGACAGTAAATTCATAGTCATCATCCTCTGTAAATGTAACTTTGCAGGTATACACTGCATCATCTGACTTGCCTGTGTTACTGCTATGACTCCATTTGCCAACCTTTCCTTTATTTCCATGGGCTCCCCTTGCAACAATTTTCACATCATCCGTGTTTAAATTCCGTTCCTTGATAGATATGGTAGCGGTTCTGGTATGGTTATAGTACTCTCCTTCTGCCTGGTCATCATAGGATACACTGATTTCAGGTTTTACATTATCGATTCTAAGCGGAATTTCTTCGGTGCTTTTGTTACCGGCGTTGTCAATTGCCGTTACATATAATGTCACATCATTGCTGTTAAACTCCTCGGCAGAAATGCTTTCCTGCTCGATTTTAAGTGTATCCTGCTCTTTTTTCTTATTTTGACTTATATCATATATCAACTTTGATGATGTATGTTTCCCATCTCTCTCCAGGTAATAGGCAACATATTGAAGCCCGGAGCTTGCAGTCCCCCCCTCCGGAATCTTATCTTCAATATCTGCAGAAAATAATACATCACCATTATAAAACCCGTTTTTGTTTGCTTCTTTGTTAAGAGATAGCGAAATATCCGGCTTATGATTATCCGTAATCATTCCCTCTGTGCTGAAATAACTGATATTACCGGCTCTATCCTTAACCCTTTCATATATGAAACAGCTCTTATTTACCTCAATTATATTGTTTTCAGTTTCATCATATAAATGCCAGCTTTCGTCCAGTAATTTGTTTAAATCCCTTTCCCCCATCGGTTCAGCAGACAAATAGTAACTAATCTCTACCGGTGAGATTTTATCGGAACCTGACATGGTGTATTTAATTGTATCTTTGCTGAAAACACCATAGATAACCCTCGTTACAAACTCATTCCACATTTCCTTAAGGGGGGCTTGTACCAGTTTAACAATACCCTTTTTCTTACTGCCATCGGACGTAATAGAGTTATATGTCCCTGCAACCTCAATACTTCCGGAATCAGGTTTAGTCTTATCAACCGTAACCTTATAGACTACTGGTTTCGGGTGCTCATCAGAACTTTGTTTTTTAGGATTGCCAGCCTTATCTATGGCTTTTACCTCAATTTGATAGTTTGCATCGTCCTCTAACACAATTTGCTCCGTCGCATATACATCTTTTTCCTCTGTAGCTTTAAATTCATACCTTATTTCTTCATCTATTGGATTGCCCTCATAATCCTTCTTGGTAATAATGACTTGACCACATTTCAGATGTTTTTCTTTAATCTTGATTGTCGCCCGGATAGTCTCACTGCTATAAATCTCTTCGCCATTAATTACTTCCTTAGTTATATTGTCTTCTGTTTTATCTTCTGTTTTTTCTTCTATAAATAAAGGAATTATTTCCGGTGATTCCGAATCAATGAAAAATCCATTTGATATATATGTTTCTTCCAGCCCGCTTCCGTTTATTGTTTTTACGCATATAACATACTCTCCGTCATCCGATGGAAGATTCATTGTATATTCTCCAGAATCTGACACCTCTTTATCCATATAGTCCGAATCATCCGGTGTAACTCCTGCAGGGTTATATGTTTTAATTATGTCATTATAATATTTACTACTTAAATCCAATGGAACAATGGCACATTTAACACTCTTAACTCCTAAACCATTATCCGTAACCGTAAATTTAATATTGTCTCCTCTGCTTACTTCACCTACAACTATATGGCTGTCATTCGTTCTATCCAGTTTTGCCTCATCCTCTTCGTCTGCAAAATCAACCTCTGCGGCTGTCATATCCCGAAACAGTGTAATCACCGGATAACCCTCTTCATCATCAGTGTCTGGGACTCGGCACGGATAATTTCCGCTAAAATCCCCGATTTCCTTAGGAATAATACGAATTATTGCAGCAACAGTAGAACATTTTTCATAGTTTTCCGTATCAAACATTACTGCATAATATTCCTCGTCGTCTCCAGACGGAGCAAATGCCTTGTGTCCTTTAGAACCACCTTCTCCAGAAATATTGTATTCCTCCAAAGCCTCCCAGTTTGTAACTTCTATTTTCTTAAAAGATACACCATTATAAGCACTTTCAGGATTATTGTAACTGGATTCTTTTAAACTGGCAGAAATCTCATCCTTCCCATTTACCCAAAAGCTGTCTTTCACATCCGGTCCTTCATACACATTCTTTAATTGAATAATGTCTAAAATATTCTTAATATGCAAAATTTCATATGTATATTCATATGTAAATGTAACTTTTTTATCATCCGTTTTACTATAAGTATGCTCATCAAATACATATTCCACATTTTTGTCCTTTACACTGGCGACATTGTTTGCTTCATCATATTGAACTTTAGAAAAGCTACACTTTTCATTATCTATAATATTGGGCGTTCCCAGCATTTCTAACAATTTGCTCGTGAAATTCGTATGATTTTTATCATTTAAAAATATTCCGGTTTCATTTGTTTTATCAAAGGAAAAGTGCTTTGTACGGTATTCAAAATATGGAATAAATCTAGTGACTGTCATGACTTTAAAGTCAATTGTCAATTTAACATTATTTTTCTTTCTCTCTCCTACTTCTTTTTCAATTAAACTAAGGTCATACATATCTGAATTACAACTCACCCAAATATCTGCTACCGTCAATTCGGCATATGGAGTCGTACTTGCGTCCGCACTATCGACCTTAACTTTTATTTCTAAATCCCCACTTTCCAAACATGAATAATCCTCTTTTTTTCCTGCAGCTGGGTCTGCTAAAGAAATATCAGAAGAAGACAAGGGGACTTTCAAGTCAAATTCATCAGTAGTATCATATTCCCGTTTCCCTTCTGCAGCCCAATTATCAAAATCAAATTTTAATTTCAATTTATCAACCTTAACTGTTATTTCATTACTGGAGACCTCATATTGCTTCTCTTCATTACAGTAAACATATTTTACTATATATTCTCCTTCTTTAACTTCTTTAAGATTAATATTCGTTCCTTCCACCGGTTTCCCATCAAAATACCACTTCCATGGTAACGATGAATTATAAGAGCCACCTTCAATTTCAATTGCATTTAAGTCAATATTGCCTCCACAATACGCTTGAATAATGGTATCTTCGGAATAACTAATTTCAGGTGTCTGCATCTCACCTACAGACACTTCTATTTCCCTTTTATACGAAACTGGTGTCACATCTACAGTTATATCCTGAAATCCTTCTGCCGCAACTGTGACTTCTGTAGCAACACCTGGCTTTAAGTCGCTGGCAGCAGGTGTAAATACAGCATTTTCAATAACCTCATCATGAAAATATGCGCTTAGAACATAATCTTCAAAAATATTAATTGTATAATCCTCGGTACGGCTCCCAAGCTGACAAGTGAAAGATAATTTATCTCCGGAACATGTAACGGAATATTCCTCATTTGTCAGCTCTGTAGCTGCTCCTCCAGATATAGAAATCTGCCACTTATCTGTATCATTGCTTAATTCTTTATAATTGCTACATTTTAACTTTACCGTAGCATCTCTTTTTAATTCAGTAATATCTTCCAGATTTCTTCCGTCAATTGTAAACAAAGGTTTAACATACTCTTCCACTGTCACCTCTGCCTGATGCTCAATTGTTCCATATCTTCTTGTTATAATAGCTGTTCCCGGCTTAACCCCTGTTACCTCGCCATCTTTGACAGTTGCAACCTGTTCCGAAGAAGATTCCCATTTCCATGGAAGTTCCTTCCATTTATCGTCCATTGGTACAGTTTCACCAACGTAGCACTTTTTATTTTCCATTTGGGATAAATTTGCCAAAGGAATTTCTACTACCTTTTCAAAACTACCTCCCTCCTTCTCTTCTGCTTCAAATTCCTCCGAAAAATCCTGAATTCCGTTCATCTTTATTGTATAGTTATATTTCTCTCCAATAATTAATTCATATACCTTTGAAGTGGAATCTATTACTTTTCCAGAAGAATCTACCAATATAACCTCAAAATTTGTTAGCTTCTCATTTGTGCCCTCAACTTTACACAGAAACGTGTATTCCACAGTTTCTTTTTCTGTACCTGATGCTGATGCTGGAATATTGGCATTACATAACATCAAGCATATTATCAAAACAAACGCCAATATTTTCTTCCCAGTTGTAGTATATGCCATTGTCCTAACCCTTTCTCTTCTGTTACTTCTTTACCGTCATACTTGAACGATAACCGGTTTTCTTTGTCAAAAGCTTTTTATATCGTTTTATTTTCTTTTTAGGTACAATAAATTTTGCTTTTTTATTTATATTTGTAAATGCTTTTGAACCAACTTTTCTAAGTGTTGTACTTTTTATAGTAATTTTATTTAATTTTTTACAATTTCGGAAAGCGTTCTTTCCAATGGCCGTAACCGCCTTAGGAATTGTAATTTTTTTAAGAGAGGTACAGTTTCGAAAAGCACCCTCACCAATGGTCTTAAGATTATTTCCTTTAAATGTAACTGACGTTAATTTTTTACATCCGTAAAAAGAATTACTGGAAACCGCAGTTATATTTTTTCCAATAATAACTTTTTTCAGTTTTTTACAATTCTTAAATGCATTTTTCCGAATAGAGGTAACTTTATATTTAACCCCATTAAATGAAACCGTTGCCGGAATCGTCACAGTTGTAACAGACTTCTTTGATGGGCTGTAATACTGCACACTCTTTGATGATGAATTTATCACCTGATATGTTGACCCTCCACTTGTTATCTTTTCATTCAATTTTAAATCCCGGACCTTCCAGCCTGCATAAAGTGTTGTATTAGATTCCATGGCTTGGTCAAAATTATATGGTTTCGTACATGCCTTATCTAAATACCAGCCAGTAAATACATAATCTGTCTTTACCGGATTTGCAGGTTTTTTCGGGATTGTTCCTGTCGCAATACTCTGTGCTGCTATCTGCGTTGCCCCATTTGTATCAAATGTTACTGTAATACATGGTTTCCATCCCGCATAAAGCGTTGTATCAGCTGTTAATTTATAATTAAAATCATATTTTTTTGTACATGCAGAATCTAAATACCAACCGGTAAAAGCATAATTCTTCTTTGACAATACAGCAGGCTCCTTTGCATAACCACTTCCCAAAAGAATTTGATTCTCCACTGTTCCTGCACCATTCGTTTCAAATGTCACTTTAATACAGTCTGATAATTTATATGAAGCATTTAATGCCGGAACAACCCCTATATTGTCCTGTGATACAGACATTCCAAAGAGATTAACCTCTGCACTATAATCTGTTACAGTGCCGCAATACATAAATTGATTTGAATTCTTTCCCCTTGTTCGCATCCAATAGTTTATTCCCGCATAGTTATAGGTTCCCAACGCATGTGCAAATTCGGTGTCTTTTATTTCCCATGCGGTACAGGAATAATCTCTGCCTTCCATCCAGCTTGTATTACAAAATCCATATTCCGGGTTTGTCATTTCTTCATAGCTTAACAGAAAAATTTTATCATCTGTAGCATTTCCCGGGGTTGTTTCAAATTCGGGGTTTTGACCTTCTTCCAAATGTGTTGTAAGTATCCTGCTTAGCTGGGACGAATCAAAAGCAAAATACATAAACCCTTTACTTTTATATGAGGGATAGGATAGCTTTAAATCTGTTTTTCCATCATAATTCAACCATTTTCGCAAACCAGAGTTTTCATATGAAACCCCGGTCCCATTAGAAGCTGAATTCATCCTTTCCAAATCCAGAGCTTGATCTGAAAACAGCAACAGCTTTTTACCATCATTGTTAAGTATTTTCCATCTAATAGGTTCATAAAGAAAATAACGATATCCGTTTTCTGCATAGGGGTCCCAGTGTACTTCTTTTGTTTTTTCATTAACTGTCCCATACGTTGTTGTAGTTTCCCATGTCAGCCTACGATATTTCTTACCGTTCACCACTGCATCTCCATTGGAATCATAGGCTGCGTTACGAATGGCATCTGTTATTTCATCTCCACTTATTTCCCTTTGTGGATACATTCCAAAATATACATAATGAAATTCTGTTGTATGAGCTCCTCTGCGATTATTTACATTACAATGGGTTGATTCAACTCTCTTTGGGTTTGCCAGGTCAGAATTATTTACTGCATAAACTTTGTTTACCATTAGAACCGTTAAAAATAATACTGTATAAATACATCTTAATACTTTTTTTAATTGATTTTTTCTTTTCATTTACGATTCCTCCTCCATTACTTAATAATAGTTATAGTTTTATGTACATTGTTCTCTTTTTTAGTTTATACTTTATATAAACAGTTCTTATATCTCCTTACTTTGCGATAATTTCACTTGAGAATATAACTATCTTTGTTTCTGTAATATGAAACAAGCCAACTGGCTGGTCTGACTGCTCAGTAATTTGTGTTTCCTCTATTTCCTGTTTTTCCAAGCGACTATCTAGAATTGCCGTGACTTGAGATTCTGCCGTTATCTCATTTTTATCCCTCCTTAACACAGTCGTCTCTTTCTTTTGCAGTCCAATCTCCAGCGTTTCATCCTTTGCTTGCTGATACACTTCCTCCTTCCCATCTCCTAATAATTTTTTTTCTCTTTCATTTCTATGCATATGAACAGCACGCCCTTTATATCGCTTTCTGTTCCTGTTATCCTCTTTTTTGTTAATTTCATTTAATTCCTTTACGCTTTTGCGCATAGCCATGCCTGTCTTTACACTTATGATTTTACGGATATCAAACACAAAAAAGAGTGCTGCCGCCAGCACGGCGAGCAGAATTCCTATTATTAAAAATACTATGAATAATATATTATATGTATCTGACGTCATCTTTTTTCCTATCCCCTCAGCTTATTCTCTATTCATTTTCCAAACCATAAGCAATTTCTACATCCTTTTGCGCAAGTAAAAGATTTCCTGTCAATTTATTGTACAGCTCCAGCTCATATTCATTATCCTCTCCTGGCTTTTGAACCTTCTTAATCATATCCAGCTTGGATGTAATTTCCGATGAGGAGACTCCTGCATTTTTAAAATCCTCTGCTCGTTTTACAATCTGGTTTGCCAAAAAATTATACATTACCAGTGCAGTCACATTGTTGTCCTCTGCTGCAATATCCTCTGTTATTACAGCAGATAAATCCTCCCATAGCCGGGAATAATCTGCTTTGCTGTCACCCTCCCTGCTAACCGCATCCAAATCCCTGTAATAGCCAAGAATCTTATACAGACTCTCCGCCCGAAAAGCCTGCTTTTCTCCCAGAATTTCCCTGACTGTTTCCTTTTCCGGACCTTCATCACTCTCTCCGGCAGCAATTTGAAGCCATTTAGAGGCATTTTTAACATCCACATCTCCACTTTCCTGATAGTAGAAATACATAATTCCCAGCTTGTAGGACACATTAACATAGTCTTCCATATTATTTTTTAATTGTCCCTCATAGTTGGGTATAATTGTACGGATTTCCTCACTTTCCGTTTCCGAAAACACTCCATCCTCAAGCATGGTATCAATCATATCTAGATATGCTTCTCCCTTCATTGGCGAAAGCTTTATCGCCTCCTCATAATAGGGATATCTATTCTGTGCATCAAAGGTTGCCGAAGCTTCCGAAAGATACTGTTCATATTCATTTAGTGTTTTTCTATTTTTTCCCACATAACAAAAGAAAGAGCATACCAGCATAACTGCAGACATAATTACTGTTACCAGAAATGCATTCCATTTTGCATTTTGTATTTTCTTATAGCCTTCATCCTCTTCCTCATAATGGTCTAATGCATACAGCAATTCCGCACAGGACTGGTAACGGTCATCGGGATTACGCTGTGTACATTTCAGAATTATTTTCTCCAGACCAGAAGAAAATGCAGGATTCCAATGACGGATAGGATACATTTCATAGGGCGGTTCACTGGGATTGTGTCCGGTTACCAAATGATAAATGGTTGCTCCCAGACAATATATATCCGTTCGGGCATCTGTCTGTCCCTGTCCCCCAAACTGTTCCGGTGCCGCATATCCACGTGTGCCAAGACAGGTGGTATCCTGAATCTTTTTTTCTTTAAATTCTCTTGCAATACCAAAATCAATCAGCTTTACAGTACCGTCCGGCTGCAGCATAACATTGGATGGCTTCATATCCCTGTAAATAATCGGCGGTTTTCTTGTATGGAGATATTCCAGCACATCACACAGCTGTTTCGCCCACTCAATTACATCTTCACAGGGGAGATTGTTCTGCTCCTTTAAAGCATCGCTTAAGGGCTTACCCTCTATATAATCCATCACAATCAGAAAACAGTCCTTCTGGTCAATAACATCAACAATACTGGGAAGATTCGGATGGTCTAATTTTTTTAACAGATTTGTCTCCATAATCTGGCTCTGTTTGATTACTTCAAAATCTGCAGCTCCATCCTTACGCACCTCTTTCACTGCCCATGGTTTATTGGCTCTCTCATTCATTGCAAGATATACTGTACTCATGCCTCCCTGGCCAATTTTATTTAAAATCTTATATTTTCCGTCTATAACAGAACCTATCTCCAGCATATATCCCCCTATATTATATGAATCAGAACCGCCGTAATATTATCATCCTCCCGGCGCAATTTTGCTGCATCAGTCAATTTTTTTAATTTTGCCATAATATCATTCTCATCACCCAAATCCTGTGGATGCAGTTCATTTAACATTTCCTGACTGGATATTACATGGCGAAATCCATCAGAACATAAGAGAAAGGCGGTAGATGGGGCATATTCTCCTACATAAAAATCAGGTATCACGCCTGCTCCAACACCAATGCACTGTAATAATACGCTGCGCTGCTCACTGAGAAGCGCCTCTTCCTCTGTCATCCTTCCCATATCAATTTCTCTTTGAACATATGACTGGTCTCTTGTCACCTGTTGAATTTCTTCATTAAGGTAATAGATTCGGGAATCCCCCACATTACAAATATAATATGCATCATTAACAAGCAGTAATGCTGTTATTGTTGTTCCCAATTGAATCCCCTGGGTATTTCCATAAGCACTTATCTGGTTATCCAGCTGAACCAGCAATTGTGTCCAGCTCTCTTTAATAGCGGCAGGCGTAAAATTACAATACAGCAAATCCGGAAAGCTATTTTCAAACCACTCTGACATTTTAACAATTACTGTGGCACTAGCCAGCTCTCCCTTCTGCAAGCCTCCCATTCCGTCACATACAACTGCAAATAATACCTTACCCTTCTCCGTCTCAGCCTGCCGAACCAAAGCCGCATCCTGATTAACCTCTTTCACATTGCCAATGTCTGAATAGATACCAGATATAAATTCCATTTCCCTCTCCTGTCTTACCGCTATTCTCCCTATTTGATTTCAAACACAAACTCCTCATCTGCTGCCATAATTATATCCCCGTTTTTCAACATACGTTCTTCCTGCGGTGCTATATATTCTCCATTCAGATATGTAAAATTCGTAGCTCCAAGGTCCTTCACAACATAACCGGTTCCTCTTTTAATTATTTTCATATGACATCTGCTAACAGCCTCATTATCACCAATATAAAAATGCACCTTAGCTTCTTCTTTTCCAACCACAAATTCAATTCCGTCAATGCATCTGACATCACCGTTTTTTCTACGGGTCAGATACGCTTTGACCTGTGGAACCGGAGAAGCATTTAGTACAGTTGTTGCATTATTTGCAGGATTATTAGAATCCATACCCGCCATATTAAGCAGCGTGGTTGCATTATTTACACCTGTCGAACTACTAAAGTGAGCCGGCGAAGCTTGCTGTTGTCCCACAGGATACGGCTCACCCGGACGCTCAAACCGGGCAGCTTCCTTTTCTGGTAAAACAACGAATTTTTTTTGTTCCTTTTTTTGCTTATTCATTCGGACAAGCAGCATAATAAGCAAAACAATTACTGTGATTACGGCAATTGCTGCAAGCACAATGCATGCAATTACAGCTCCG
>JAXVOW010000051.1:0-2221 GCA_037301995.1 bacterium
GCCTAACCATATTGTAGGGAAAGGCATGATTCGGAAGCTTCGGGAGCAGTATCCGGAGGCGAATATTTGTGCCATTGATTATGATGCCGGCGCAACAAAAGTAAATCAGGAAAACCGGATTAAACTGATGCTTTCCCTGGCAAACGAGGGGCTTTCCTCCTGAATGGGAAATGTGGAATAATTTGCAATAAAAGGGTACAAGTGTGAAAATCATACTTGTACTTTTTTTGTAAGTATGGGAGAATAAAGGATAGTGCATTTTATGATAAAGGAAGCAAGCATATGGAGATGAAAAATTTAGAAAAAGCCATGGATATATATGCCAGGCTGATAACCGGAGAGGAAATTAAACGCAGCGGCGCCAATGGTAATCTGTATGACGATTACTATGGCAATGCAGAGGTGTATGAAATTGTTGGAGTCATCTTAAAAAAATTAAATCTGAACATATATGAATATAAGGAAAGTCTTTTCCTTTCCGCAGGGGAAAATAACCGCATATTTGGTTATACCAATGAGGAATTGAAAAGGATTATGGGGCTTCGGTATAACAGGGAGCTATATCTTTGCTATTTTATTATGTATGAGATTTTACTGGCGTTCTATTCGGATTCTGCTTCTTACCAGTTTAAGGAATATATAAGGATAGAGACGGTTATGGATGAGGTTACAAAGGCGCTTTCCGTTTTCACAAAGGATATTGCGGTTTATGATTTAGAGGAGGAAGAGCAGAAAAGCTTCCGGGCGGCAGCCCTGCTATGGGACGAGCTTCCGGCAAGTACTCTGGAAGGACAGGAGGAAATCCGTGCGTCTCGTGCATCGAAAGCAAGCCTGGTAAAGCTTACTTTTAATTTTCTGGTAAATGAGAATTTATTTGTAGAGGTAAATAAGCGCTATTATCCAACGGAACGCTTTAAGGCAATTGTGGAGCATTATTTTGAGGAGTACCGCGGACAGATTTATGATGCGCTGTCAAGAGAAAATACAGATACAGAGGTTTAAGCTATGCCAAATATTAATCGAATTCGTGTAAATAATGTTAAATACAATTTTGGAACCCAGGGATATGATGATTTTTCCATGCGAATGTATGGGAAAAACACACTGTACGACCTGGCGAACGGTGGCGGCAAGAGTGTGCTGATGCTGCTCCTGTTACAGAATCTGATTCCAAACTGCACCCTGGACGAGAAGCAGCCCATTGAGAAGCTGTTCCGGAATGGCGGCGGAAACACCACCATTCACTCTCTGGTGGAATGGCGGCTGGACGACAAGGATATCAGGGAAGGCTTCCGTTATATGACTACCGGTTTTTGCGCCCGCAAGGCAAAGGATATGGATATATCCGATAATGGGCAGCTGTCCCTTGCAGAAACGGGGAATGGAGATAAAGCAGCAGTCTCTGGAGAAAATGCGGATGTGGGAAGGGACAGTGCGTCAATTGAGTATTTTAATTATTGTATTTTTTACCGGGATTATAATGAAAATGATATTGTGAATCTGCCGCTTCAGAATAGCAAGGAGCGGATAACCTATTCCGGTCTCAAAAGCTATCTCAAAGATTTGTCCAGGAAAAATCTGAACCTTAAGGTGTATGTCTTTGAGCGCAAGGGAGAATACCAGCGCTTTATCAGCCAGTATGGTCTGTTTGAGAGCCAGTGGGAGATAATAAGAGGAATCAATAAGACCGAGGGACATGTCCGGACCTATTTTGAGACCCACTATAAGACCACCCGTAAGGTGGTGGAGGATTTGCTGATTGAAGAGATTATTGAAAAGGCATTTCTTGTTAAAACAGAGCAAAATGATGTCAGCGAAGATATGGCAAAGACGCTTTTAGATATCAAGGACAAGTTAGTGGAGCTTTCCAGAAAAAAGAGTGAGATTGTAAATTTTGATAAAGAAACAGAGCTGATGCATCTGCTGGAAGGCAGGGTTTCTTCTTTTCTATCCCTTTATGAAGAAAAGGATAAGGTAGTCGGTACATTGGCAGATATTTATGTGACAGGCGAAGCCCTGAGTGCACAGGGTGAGGAAGAGATTGCCCGGATGGAGGAGAAAAAGGCTGCCATGGAACAGCAGCTTATCTTGGAAAGAAGACGGATAGAAGGCTTAAAGATTATAAAGGACCAGTATGATTTAGAAGATATCAAAAATAATATGCAGACACTTTCCGGTCATGTTAACCAGGCATCACAGGAGCTTGATCAGGCAAAGGCAG
>JAXVOW010000052.1:0-15125 GCA_037301995.1 bacterium
CAACTATATAGTCGAAGCGTTCTAATTCAGATGGGTCATCAGCTTTTATAAACTGAGGGTCTGAGAATGTATTACCTGCCATGATTTTAATAGTAGCCTTGTTATGAAGCACCGCGTTCATTTTTGCAAGGCCTGCTGTAGAACCCTCTTTTTCTTGACCATAACCAGAAATCTCAAAAGGAGCCTCTGCCACCGCTCTAATAAGTAACGAACCACTGCCGCAAGCAGGGTCACACACTGTTGCATTATGGTCTGCGCATTTATCAATTCCAATTACCTTAGCCAAAATACGCGATACTTCTGCAGGAGTATAGAACTGTCCCTTGCTTTTACCACTTTCAGTAGCAAAATTTCTCATCAAGTATTCATATGCATCACCGATAATGTCATCGCCCTCAGCTTTATTTTTTGAGAAGTCTAATTCTGGGCGCTGAAATATTGCTATAAGCTTTGTAAGCTTATCCACCATTTCCTGCCCTTTCCCGATTTTTGCCTCATCATTAAAATGAGCTATATCAATAACACCCTTCAAGCTTTCATTAACCTCAGCAAGACGAGCAATAATTTTGTCTATTCCTTCACCAATATTCTTTTTATTTTTTAGCGTAATAAAATCATCAAAAGAACATCCGGTTCTTTTTTCCGGGTCAGGGTTCGGGTCATTCGCCTTATCAAAAACGGTCAAATCTCCATATTTCTGTCCCTTATATTTATCCGTTACATACTTCATGAATAAAAGCGTCAGTATGTAATCTTTATATTGTGATGCATCCATTCCTCCACGTAATGCATCGCAGCTCGCCCAAAGGGAGCTATACAATTCCGTTTTTTTAACTGCCATTTTATATTTTTCTCCTTGTAGTTCATTAGACCATTGTTAATTAATGGCGCTCTTTCCACTTTTCACCCATTCATCCACCTCAGACAATTTAAACTTCCAAAGGCGTCCAATCTTATGGGCTGGAATATCCGTCTTCTTAATCCAATTTCTTATTGTATCCTTTGTAACTCCCAGATGTTCTGCAGTTTCCTCTAAATTTGACCATTTTTCAGTTGTCTCAGACATACTCTTCCTCCGATTTCTGAAATGTGTATAAAATACCAAAATAACTATACCACAAACACACTTTTCCCTCAACTGATATTTTACCGTTTAAATATGATTTAATGGTATTTAATATCTATTTATAAAAATAGCCAGCAATGTCCAGTTACCTACTTTTTTCCTATCTACTTATAAAAGTTTTTATTATCCATCTTGTCATTACACAATTATCCCTCAATTCCTAACGTAAGAGCTCGCACAAATTTTCATATAAACAAACAGTCTCTCCTTATCACTCTCGTACTGACCATCAATGTTGGTGATAATGAGAGTTCAAAATACTGGCTTTCCATATTAAATGAACTCAAGAATCGGGGAGTAAAGGACATTCTGATCATTTGCGCGGATAGACTCAGTGGTATCAAAGAAGCGATTGCAACAGATTTAAAAACAATATATCATGCTGCTACCGAAGAAAAAGCCCAAGAAGCGTTGAATCGTGTAAGTGAGAAATGGACACCGAAATATCCGAATTCAATGAAACGCTGGTATGATAACTGGGATGCGATTTCCCCCATTTTTAAGTTTTCGCCTGCTGTCCGGAAAGTGATATATACCACCAATGCCATAGAGAGCCTGAATTCTACCTACCGCAAACTGAATCGCCAAAGGAGCGTATTTCCAAGTGATACAGTATTGCTGAAAGCTCTTTATCTGGCTACATTTGAAGCCACAAAAAAATGGACACAGACAATCAGAAACTGGGGTTCTGTATATGGAGAGTTGTGCATCATGTACGAAGAGCGGTTGCCAGAATAAAACAATTTCATATCACAAAAAACTATGCCTGCACCAGCAGGTGCTCTTGACATGGGCGAAATTTAGTGTTAGTAATATAAACGAGGTTAGAAGCAGTTATCATACCTCCAACCTTATCAATTATCATAGAATATCTAGTTGAAAAATTACATTTACAGAATTTTTCCATAGTCTCGGAAAAAACATGAAATTTACTTGCAAGCTACATAAAAACTGCCAGCAGATAATCTACTGGCAGGAAAAATTTATATTTTTTCAATTGTCTACTTGACGAGGAGCAGTTCACAAATAAAAATCCGTGAAGCAACAGCTCTATTTTTACTGTTTTCAGAGGAAAACCAAAGAAGAACCCGCACACCCTGCATTACAAGACCTCGCGAGTTCTTCACAATTATTTATCCCTCTCTCTACAACTTCCACCCCACAGCCAGCTCCCTGGCATTCACAAACCTCTTATATATCCCTTCCTCTTCCATCAGTTCCCCATGGGTTCCCTTCTGGACAATCCTTCCTTTATCCACAACCAAAATCTGGTCCGCATTTCTTACCGTCTTAAGCCTGTGTGCAATCATTAAAATCGTCTTTTCCTTCGTCAGCGCTTCAATCGCCTCCACAAGCTCCTTTTCATTTTCCGGGTCCACATTCGCCGTTGCCTCATCCAAAATAATAACCGGGGCATCCTTCATAATCGCCCTTGCTATGGAAATCCGCTGTTTTTCCCCGCCGGAAAGAGATGCTCCGCCTTCTCCGATTACCGTGTCGTAACCCTCCGGCAGCTGCATGATAAAATCATGACAGCAGGCCTTCTTTGCCGCCTCAATCACCTGCTCCATCGGTGCTTCCGGCTGCCCAAACCGGATATTGTTGGCAATGGTATCCTGGAACAGATACACGCTCTGGAATACAAAGCTGAAATTTTTCATCAAGCTATCCATACTGTAATCCTTTACATCCATGCCGCCAAGCTTAACGCTTCCGTCACTGACATCCCAGAACCGGGAAATCAGGTTGCAAAGGGTTGTCTTTCCGCCTCCGCTTGGACCTACAATAGCAGTTGTAGTTTTCTCCGGAATATGGACTGTAATTCCGTCTATAATCCTTCGCTTATCATAAGAGAAGGTAATATCCTCCACGTCAATGTTACAATTTTCTGGTACTGCCTCTTTTCCGTCAATGTCCATTGGCGGAAGGTTTAAAATCTCATTTGCTTTATCCACAGACACATCTACAGACCGGAGCAGGGCAGAATAAGAGCCTGCACTTTCCAGACTGGAATACAGGATAAAGGAACAAATCATCATGATAACACATACCAGCAGCTCCATGCTCCCCTGAATAAGCAAATACAGGGATAATCCGCACATCACCACTCCGGTCAGCTTTGTAACCAGATTCTGCAGCCCCATAAATGGAATAAACCGGATTTCACATTCAAAATTACAGTCCACATTGTCATCAATTGCCTGATTCAGCTTTTCACTGGTATTTCCTGTCAGATTATATGCCTTTACCTCAGAAATTCCCTGCACATATTCCAGAATCTTTTCCACCAGCCTGCTGTCCACCTTCTGTTTCTTAGGTGCCAGTCTTTGGGACTGTCTCTGCAATCCACTGTTTACCAGAAAGAACAGGCAGACACCAATTACAACCACAACACCGATTCTCCAGTCATAAATCAGTACCATCAGTGTAACCAGTGCAGTTGTCAAAGCTCCCTGGGTAATCAGCATGACCACCCGGGTTGCCACATCTGCCAGCCCTTCCATCGTATTCGTTGTAACCGATGTAATATATCCCAGACTGTTCTTGTTAAAATAGCCCATCGGAAGGTAGCGTAAATGCTCCGCAATCTCAATTCGTTTATTGGCACAGGTACAGTATCCCGCCTCTGTCTGCAGCATGGTAGACCTGTACCGGATTATGGAGCCTCCGATAATACTTACCAGCATAATACCAAAGCTTTCCCATATAATACTGTTTGTAATGTCCCCCTCTATCACACCGCCAAGCATAACATAAATGGCAGGAATCCGAAGTGCCTCAAAGAGTGCAAGCAGTGTACCTAACAGAAGGGAAATGTATAATTTCCGCTTGTTTTCCTTTCCGCAAAAATCAAAAAACTTAAATAAAATCTTAAGCATATAAAGCACCTCCTTCTGCTGCATCCTTAACGGAAATATGAGCCTCCCACATCTCTTTATAAAGCCCGCCTAACGCCAGCAGCTCCTGGTGGGTTCCCTGGGAATCAATATTCCCGTCCTTCACCACAAAAATCTGATCCGAATTCATAATCGTAGATAACCGGTGAGCAATAACAATAAGCGTTTTCCCCTTTACCAGCTTTGCCACAGATGCCTGTATGATAGCTTCATTTTCCGGGTCCGTATAGGCCGTGGCTTCATCTAATATAACAATCGGTGCATCCTTAAGCATGGCTCTTGCAATGGCAATCCGCTGTCTCTCTCCGCCGGATAAATGTCCTCCTGCACCGCCGACAATGGTGTCATATCCATTTTCCAGCTGCATGATAAAATCGTGGCAACCGCTTTTCCTTGCCACCTCTTCCACCTCCGCATCGGTGGCTCCCTGTCTGCCCATACGGATATTCTCCCGGATGGTTTCATCAAACAAAAAATTATCCTGGGACACATAGGCAACCCTACGGTTATAATCCTTCAATGCCATTTCCCTGATATCCACGTTCCCAACGGAAATACTTCCGTCCTTAACGTCCCACAGAGAAGCAATCAGCTTGGCAATGGTGGATTTCCCGCTGCCGGAAGGTCCCACCAGTGCATTGACCGTACCCGCCTTGATTTCCATATTGACGCCGTGTAAAATCTCTTTTTCATGGTAACCAAAGGTCACGTTATTAAGACGTATCGTATCATTTTCCGGCTGCTTCCGGCTTTTTTCCGGACGCTTTAATTCCGGCTGGGTAAGCACCTCTGTCACCTCTCCTACAATCGTCCTGACCCTGCCAATGTCATCGGAATAGGACATACAGGTAATCAGCGGTGTTATCAGTCCCACTGATAAAATAATCGTCATAATAAAATCATCCGGTGCCAGAGAACCATTTTTACAGAGAAGCCCTCCTATCGGAAGAACGGCAATCATTGTACTTGGTGCAACGGTCATCGCCAGGCTGAAAAACACGTTACAGCTCCTCATCCATTCCACATAGCACTCCGCACCCTCTCTTGCTGCCACCACAAATTTCTCGTAGGAGCTTTCTGCCTTTCCAAATGCCTTAATCACTTCTATTCCATTGATGTATTCCACTGCGGTGTCATTTAACCGTTTTGTCTTGTTGATAACATTTTTATAGTTATCCTCATATCCAATCATCATTCCCATATAGCAGACCATGGCAAGGGGAAGGGTAATTAATGATACCAACGCCATCCGCCAGTCAATGGCAAATAAATATATCAAAATACAAAGGGGCGCCAGAAGATTCGATGTGAACTCCGGCAGAATATGCGCCAGTGTGGTTTCGATACTGTCAAGCCGCTCCACCATAATGTTTTTCAGTGACCCGGAGGGTGTATCTAATACATACCCCAGCGGAAGCTTCGCCAGCTTATCACACAAACGCTTCCGGATGGTTCCCAGCACATGGAAGGTTGCCTTATGGGAGCAGGTTGTAGAAATAGAGTGGCAGATGCCTCTGAAAAGCCATAGCACTCCCATTACCAGGACCTCTCTCAAATAAAAGTCCCAGTCACGGTTTCCCGATAATAACTCTGTGGTTATTTTTCCGATTAAAAAGAACGGTATGATACTGCATACCACTCCAAGTATTGCAATGATAACACTCAGGATATACATTCCCTTATGTATGCTTGCAAATTCCATAATCCACTGGAAGGTGGATTTTTCTTTTTCCTGCTTCATAATAATTTATCCTCCTCTATATAATTTATAATTGTTTAGAGCAAATGGCTCTAAACGGTAATAATGCAATGAAAATACTCCCACTTTCATCTGGTCTTAAACCCAAAAGTGAAAAACTAGCAACAGCCCCTGCCCTTACCTGCTTGTCACCGACTGGGATTTCCTATATTCCAGCGGTGTCATTTTCATTGTCTTATGAAATGCCGCTGAAAACTTGCTCGGGCTGTCATAGCCTACTAAAAGTGCAATGTCTGCCACCTTCATTTCCCTGTTAGACAGCAGCAGGGATGCGGCATAATTCATCTTATAATTACGCATGTAAGTATTAACAGGACTTCCATACACACTTTTAAAACAGTTTTTCATGGATGTCAGGGCAATATCAAAACGCTTTGATAATTCCTCCAACGTGTAGCTTTTTGTCAGGTCAGAGGTCATCAGCTCATGAATCGCTTTTACCTTCTCAATCTGTCCGACAAAGAAATAGGGACGTTCCTCTTTGTGGTCGGAAAGCTCCAGGGCATCCAGATAAATCAGAAGTTCCATCACCTTAATCTTAAAATACTCCTTCTTTACCTTTGCAGGCACCTGGTAAAGTTCTGAGAAAATGTGTTCCACGGCAGGCTCCTTATGGATTACAAAGGGCTTCTCCTCATTACAGAATTTTTCTGCCAGCCCCTTAAAATCCACTTCAAATTCAGGCATTGCCTTTTTGATGGCTTTCTCCGCAATTCCGGTCTGGAAACCGATTGTGATTCCATGGTAATGGCATAGCGGAAACCGCACATGTCCCTCATGATGTACCCGGCGGTCCACACGCAAATCCCCTGCCTCCATATAAAAGGCACCTTTTTCATTCATGTGCTCCATTCTACCCTCCCTGCAATGGTCAATGCAAAGAAGTGACTCCACTGACTGGAACTGTGATATGCATTCTTTCATGTGAAAATCATTGTACATCAGATAGACACCGTCAAAAACCTGGTACATGGTCATGATTCCCTTACCGGAGCTATCCTGTGCTTTTAGTACCCTGCATTCCTCTGTTTCCACCACAGTCTGTACATTGGACCCCACGTCTATGTGGCGGAGCATTTCCCACACGCTTTTTTGCATGCTGCCATTAACCGTAACCACTCATTTCCCTCCTTTACAAAAGCATTTCCACTTAATGTTAGTTAGCTCTAACCACATGGCAAAATTTTTGCACCTTTCCGGTGCAAAATAGATTATAAATAATATTTTATTGCTTTTCCACTCCAATTAGACATTACTATCCCATTCGGACATTTTTATCATTGCAGCAAGCCTGTCCCCCATAAGCTAAAAAACAAACCCAATGCCTTTACTCTGAATCCAGTTCCTCCAGCAATTCGAGAATCTCCTCCATGTTGCGTTTTCCAAAGTATACCTTTTCATTATCAATCACAAGACATGGAACTGCCATAATACTGTACTTTTCTTTGATATCCTGGAATTTGGCTATGTCATACATTTCCGCCTGCACTTTTTCTGTCATGGATGCAATCCTCTGTGTTCCCATTACAACTTCGGGACAATTTGTACAGGACAATGTTGTCATAACCTGGAGCTTATGCGGTTTTAGGAGTTTTTGAATCCGCTCCTTTGCAACATCACTAATCTGCTGTCCAGGACCCGCAACATTATATAAAGCAATCACAAAGGAATTAAATTCATGGCCACCAGGTACACTGTAAAAACGGATTCCACTGTCACCGTTTTCGCCAATGATACGAATATAAGACTGCTTTTGTCCATTCTCTTTTGAGATTACCGTTTTTACCATATGATGAATGTTCTCCAGCTCCTGCACAAAGCCTTCCAGCTCCAATGCAGCGGTATCCCCTCCCAGCACTGCCTCCACTGTAACTGCCTGCGAAAAGCCTTCAAATACCGTAGCCAGCTGGGCCTTCATCTCTTCACTTATAAAGTTATCGTCCTGACTGTCTTCTGTCTGCTTACCCTCACGCCGCTGCGGTCTTTCTTTTATCCGGCTCTCCTGTCTGGTTACCGGAAGATTGTGTTCTTCCCTCGTTTCAGACACATACTTCTCCAAAGAGGTGGCCGCTATAGCTCCGTCTGCTACCGCTGTTACCACCTGCCTCAGCTTTTTAATACACACATCCCCTGCTGCATATACCCCCTCCCGGCTCGTCTTCTGCTCCTGGTCTGTTACAATATAGCCCTGCTCATTTAACAAAATCTGTCCCTTTATCCATGCCGTTGCCGGTTCATAACCTGCAAATACAAATACACCGATGGAGCCACCATCCTCTGCATGGTATTTTTCTGTCTCTCCGCTAAGATTATTTTTTAAAACAGCTCCTGTCAGTATTCCCTCTCCTGATACCTCCACCAGCTCCGTATTATACCGGACTTCAATAGACGGATAGTCGCTTAACTTTTCCACAACTCCCGCTGCACAGGAAAAGGAATCCCCTCTGACCAATATTGTAACCCTGCTTGCATACTTTGTCAGGAACATTGCCTCTTCCACTGCTGCAAAGCCACCGCCTACTACCAACACCTCTCTTCCTGTGAAAAATTCGCCGTCACAGGTGGCACAGTAAGCCACACCTCTTCCCTGAAATTCCCGTTCTCCCTCAAAGCCTACTTTTCTTGGACTAGCGCCAAGTGCCAGCACCACCCCAATTGCCTGATACGCTTTTCCTTTTGCAGTTTTTATGGTCTTAACCGGACCATCCAGCTCCATTTCCTTTACCTCTGCCATGATAAATTCCGCACCGAAATCCTCCGCCTGAAAGCGCATTGCCTCTGTCAGAGATTTGCCGTCTGTTTTTTCTATTCCCGGGTAGTTAACAATCTCAGATGTAATGGTAATCTGCCCTCCAAACCTTTCCTTTTCCATTACGAGAACAGAATATTTTGCCCTCGCAAGATAAATAGCTGCTGACAGTCCTGCCGGACCTCCGCCTATAATTATAACATCATATAAATTCTTCATAAGCTCTCCTTTCATATCTCTTCCAAGCTAAAAGCCGCTGTATGACACAACGGCTTTTTCCTCAGTCACCATATGGCGACCAACCTCCTATTTTATAAAAGTCCTACTAAATCCAGACTCGGCTTCAACGTTTCCTGCCCTGGCTGCCATTTTGCCGGACATACCTCATCTCCGTGCTCTGCAACAAACTGCAATGCCTGAACCTTTCTTAACAACTCCTCTGCGTTTCTTCCCACATTTCCCGCACTCACTTCATATGCTGCAATCCTTCCCTCCGGGTTCACCACAAAGGTTCCTCTCTCTGCCTGACCTGCCTCCTCAATCAGCACGTCAAAATCACGGCACAAAGCATGAGTCGGGTCTGCCAGCATAGGATACTGCAGCTTCTTAATACGCTCTGATGCATCCTTCCATGCCTTGTGAACAAAATGAGAATCGGTAGAAACCGAATAAATCTCACACCCTATTTTCTGAAACTCCTCATACTTACTCTGTAAATCCTCTAATTCTGTAGGACAGACAAAAGTAAAGTCTGCCGGATAAAAGAAAAATACGGACCATTTTCCAATAATATCCGCTTTCTTTACGGTACAAAAATCATCCTTATGGAACGCTTGTACCTCAAAATCACTTACTTCCTTTTGAATCATTGACATAAAAGCACCTCCAAAATTTATTAGTTAGTTATAACTAACAAAAACATACCAGATTATTATGACAAATTCAACCAGTAACCTTCTTATGTGTAAATTTTCTCAAGAAGGAATGCCTATTTTCCCTTCTCAGGAATTGACACTTTTCTTAAACTACCCCTCCTTCAATACAGCAATCCTGTCACACTGCTCGGGCAATTGTATTAGATGTTGTAATATATGAAAACTACAGTGCCACTGCTGCCGCAAAAATAATACTCAGCACCATCGCAATTTTAAATCTGCCATTTTTCCGCCTGGTTTTGTTCCTTCCAAAGACGGGCATACAGACCATTTTTTTCGATAAGCTGCTGATGGGTTCCCTGTTCTGCAATACGCCCCTCATCCAGAACAATGATATTGTCTGCATTACAGATAGATTGCAGGCGGTGGGCAATCACAATCACTGTTTTTTCCTCCACCAGTGCGGAAATTGCCTGTTGAATCAGTACTTCATTTTGTGAATCAAGAGAGGCTGTTGCCTCATCCAAGAGGATAACCGGTGCGTCCTTTAAGATTGCTCTGGCAATGGAAATTCTCTGTTTTTCCCCGCCTGACAGTGTAGAGCCGCCCTCCCCTACAACGGTTTGGTAGCCCTCCGGCAGTGTCATAATGAAATCATGGCAGCCTGCTGCCTTCGCTGCCTTTACCACTTCCTCATGGGCAGCATCCGGTTTACCCATACAAATATTCCCCTCAATGGTGTCATGAAACAGATACACATCCTGAAATACCATACTGATATGAGAAAGCAGTTCATCCGTTTTCATATTTTTTAACGAAACGCCTCCCAATCGCACTTCGCCGCTTGTCACATCCCAAAATCTTGCCGCAAGCCGCGTGACAGTAGATTTTCCGGAACCGGAGGGACCCACCAGTGCAGTTATCTTCCGTTCCGGGAACCGCAGGCTGATATCATGCAAAACCTCCTTTTCTCCATAAGCGAAGCTCACATGCTCAAAGGCAATTTCCATATTGGAGGGTTTTTTGCCTTCGTCAGGCTCCGGTAACGGTTTTTCAGCAAATAGCGCTTTAATCCGTTGACCGCTTCTTGTGGTGCGGGAAAAGTCGGCGATAAAGGTAAACAATACCAATACCGGATCATAGATTATTAATGTTAACACTAAAAAGGCGATGTAGGAATAAGGTGTGAGACTGCCGTTAGTCAAAAGCAAACCACCTGTAAACATTACGAGGGCAATTCCGCAGTTTAAGACAAACCGTCCCAGCATGCTGACCGGTGCGGCAGCTCCCGTCTCCATCCGGGTTGCTGCGGTTCTCTGGCGGTTCAGAGAAGCTTTTAGCGTTTCAAAATGTTCCCCCGCCATATGAAAGGCTTTCAATGTCTGAATCCCTCCTACATACTCTAAAATGCCGGAGGCTGCTTCCTGCTGTGAATGCTGCAAATCTGCACTGATATGGCTCATCCTCCGATAGCTGATAAAAGCAAAGGGCAGAGCCAGGGGAATCACAACAAAAACAGACAGCATCATCCGCCAGT
Source organism: bacterium (assembly GCA_037301995.1). Taxonomy (GTDB): domain Bacteria; phylum Bacillota; class Clostridia; order Lachnospirales; family Lachnospiraceae; genus CAG-590. Next base: position 10,944 of record JAXVOW010000052.1, read on the forward strand.
CAAAGGCAGTCAATACAATCAGTGCCAGTGCAAACCGAATCAGGATAGTTGCCACCTGTGGCAGAAACTGCTGTGACAGATTTTCAATTTCCGAATAATCACGAAGAAGCACGGTAGACAAATCTCCGGCATCCCGGTTACTGAAAAAGCCCATGCTTAAGCGGCGCAGGTGCTCTCCCATCTGAATACGTGAAGTTTTAATTGTCCCTGCAAAGCCTACGCAGAAATCAATATAGGTTTTCTGTCTCAAAAAATTATAGCCGATAAATTGTATCAGCAGTATGCCGCACAAGATCCATATACGGTTTACCGGAAGGGGCTCCCCCGGCTGTGCAACGGGAACCAGCAGACCGTAAATTGCCAGCAGCATGACTGCAGAGGGTACGGATGACACAAAGCTGTCAAGCAGAAGCCACAAAAGAAACCTGATACATTTTTTTGTCTGACCCAGGGTCATCATCTGAAACCATTTCTTTGCATTTTTCATATTGATATCCTTCCTTTCTCGGCACACTTTATTGTCCATCTGTCACGCCGCTCATTTGCAGCTATCATTTGTGCATACCGGTTACAGTTGTTTAAGAGCATTTCATGCGTTCCATATCCGATAAGCTCTCCGGTATCCATAACCAGAATCTGGTCTGCCTGCTCCACCGTTTTTAAACGATGGGCGATAATAAGCACTGTTTTATCCTTTGCAAGCCGGGCAAATGCCTGTTGGATTTTTGCCTCATTCTCTGCATCTGCGTAGGCAGTGGCCTCGTCTAAGATGACAACAGGGGTATCGCGCAGGAATACTCTTGCGATGGCAAGCCGCTGTTTTTCCCCTCCCGAGAGATAGGCATCCTTTTCTCCGATGACTGTATCGTAGCCCCTTGGTAATGCCATAATCACATCATGGATTCCTGCATTTTTTGCCGCCTGCTCCACCTGGTTTTTGTCCGCAGCAGCATTTCCCATGCGGATGTTATTTTCTACGGTATCATGGAACAAAAAACTGTCCTGGAATACATAAGAAACAAGCTCCGTAAGTCTTGCAGGCGGGATATCCTGTATAGCAACACCTCCAATTTTGATTACCCCCTTTTGCGGTGTATAAAACCGGAGCAGGAGCTGTGCCAGCGTGGATTTTCCACCGCCGGACGGACCCACAAGACCTGTTACACTGCCCTGGGGCAGATGAAAGGACACATCCTTTACTGCCTGTATATCTTCCATATAAGAAAAAGACACATGTTCAAAGGTAACATCATATTTCTTTGGGTTTCCTGTACCCGCCTCATCCATTTCCTCTTGCTGCAGAATATTGTCAATGCGCTTCAGCCCCTCCGCGATACGATTTGAGTCGATTACCTTTACCATCATCTCCTCAAGTGGTTCCTTCAGCCCGCTTCCCACCAAGAAAAACAGGAATATAACAGGCAAAAAATCCAGATAGCTTTCTGCCGTTGGAATCAGTAACAGAGATGCCGGAATCAGAAATAACATCTGTGCGCCAAAAAAATGCATAGTACGCTCCCATGGGTCTCGCATTTGCATGTGCAGTTTTGGAGACTGCTGCCACAAAGGCATTCAGGTCATGTTCATAACGACGGAAAGCACTCAGAGTCCGGTTAAACACCTTAATGACCGGCATACCATGTATGTATTCTACAATGGTTCCCTGCATAGCCTCCTGGGCATCATGCATTTCCACCTGTAACGCAGCCTTTTCCGGCTTGTTTAGGCAGGCTGACAACAAAAACAAAGAAATAAAAATAGGAATCAGCGTTACCAGAGCAAGCCGCCAGTCCATTCCGAACAGGTAAATTAAAGTAAAGACAGGTGTGGCAATTGCCGCTGCTATATCGCAGATATGATGTGCAATAAAAATTTCCAGCTGCTCCGTATCGTCAGACAGGATTTTTTTGATTGCTCCCTGTGTCGTATGGGTAAAATATCCGGAGGGAATACGTGACAGCTTTTCCATCAGCCGGAGCCGCAGCTCGTAGATAATTTCATAGGCTGCCGTGTGTGCCAGCGACGACGAAAGAAAAGCGCAGATACCATACATGAGCGCAGAAGCAAAGGTAACCGCGGCAAGGATGCCTATCCGTTTACTGCTGATTTGACTAAGCTCCACATAATGCCGGAGCAGTTCTGCAATTATACCGTAAATTGTGAAAAAAGGCACAATGCGCGCAGCGGAGGACAGGATAGATATAAAACAGGCTGCAATTAATTTTTGCTTTTTTGTTCCCGCCAATTCCAGCATTCTTGCTGTGCCTGTTTTTGGCTTAGGCTCTTTGATTTGTTTTTTCATAGAATACTCTCCTTCTTCAACCGTTTGCTTTTGATAATCTTTCTGTCCGTGTTGGGTTAGTTGTCGCTAACCATGCGTTAAAAAGAATGTTACTATTCAGACCATTGCCGGTTTCCGGCAATGGATTCGATTGAACAGTAACCCGGTCCCAATTGACCACTAAGCAAAGAGACTCTTGTCTCTTTTCGGTTTTAATGCTATTATGATAGCAAGAGAAGCTTTATATTTCAAGGTATGAGGCCCAAATGAGACACAACAGGAAAAGTGTCTCCAAAAGGAGTTTACCATGGAACAAAAACTGGAAATCGAAAAAGAAGCAGGACAAATAGAAGAATGGATGATGGAATCCCTTTTATCCTTAATGTCAGAAAAATCTTACAATGCCATCCGGGTAAAAGAGATTTCCGACCATGCCCAGCTGGCACGCTGTACCTTTTACCGGTATTATTCCTCTAAGGATGAATTATTGCTACGCTGCTGCCGGGTTCGGGCAAATAAATTGGCACAACGGATGCGACAGGAAAACTACTATACCTTCTACGGAGTATCCATTGCCTATTTTTCCTTTTTCTTAGAAGAACGGGCATTTTTTGACCTGCTGCGGGACAATGACCTGCTCTATTTCTTTGTGCGGAGCTACGACGATTTAATGTTTGACGTGGCACGTGCAGTCAAACGGGAAAATCATGAAAAAAGGGAATCTGATTTTTCGCAGAAGGCTCGTTTTCATTTTCTATACGGCTTACATGGTTTATGGGGAATGGCTGATAACTGGCTGCGTAACGGCTGTCAGGAGTCTCCCGAGGAGCTGGCACAGTTTGTCACTTCTTTTTTGGTGGAATCCTATGAGCTGGAACCGGATTGCCAATATTATGCAAAGCACGGGCAGTATCCGTACAATCCATGCTATATCAAGCCGGGAGACGGGTTTTAAGGATTTCCTTTCCCCCTCTTTGCTTTCACTTTATTGCCGTTTATATTATCACAATAATATAATTTTATCAATAATTAAAATAATCAGAAAGAAAACAAGCTTGCTTTCGCTCATTAACCCTTTTATAAATCATCAGCCAGTCATCACCACCATAACACAGACAGCTCCGCATTCCTAAGACCATAGCAATTGTTATTTTCTATTTGGTTATCTTCATTTCATGGCTCCTTCCTGCTGTATCTGAAATCGCAAAAATCCCCGCCCTCTGCAAGCGTTTTGGTTCTTTCTAATTTCATATCCATTATATCTGCCAGTACAAAATCCAGCCGGCATAGATACTGTGCCAGTTCAAAACAGCCTTCATCCTGACACAGCCTGCATACACCACATTCGTGATAATCATATCCAAGCTCATAATCATCTGTTTTTTCTAATACATCTACGACCCAGTCATTTTCGTATTTCCGCTCATGGGATTTCCTTTCCCACTCTTTTCTCCCCGGCATTTTCTTAGCATCCAGATAACTGTCTGCATTTCCCAGGGCTTTATGAAATAACCTGCTGGCATATAATCCCTCTTTAAATATCTTATAATTATCCTCCGGTGACAATCCGGTACTCCTGTTTAGCGCAATAAAATAGGCTCCCATCATATAAGCACTCAGCAACCGGGATTTTCCGATATCCTTGGCTCTCAATACGATATTCTTATACTCTGTTTTCACTGCTTTATGCATATTACCGTTTGGAAACCTGCTTTTCAGCTCCTTTTTGCAGGCACCTCCATAGAAGGCTCCATAAAGCCTGCATAAACCTGTATATTTCATAAATTTCTACCTCTCACATCCTTGCTTTTCACTTAATATTCAATCCTAAAACAATCCAAATACAGCTTCAGTCCATGCCGGACATAAAACTCCTTTTAATGTCCTTTTTAATATTATCT
>JAXVOW010000053.1:0-24268 GCA_037301995.1 bacterium
CATTCCTGCTTCCTGGCCCGGATATGACTTGTCAGTGGGCTCTACCGGGAATAAGGTGAGAATGCTGCAGGAACAGCTTAACCGGATAGCACAGAACTATCCTTCCATCCCGACAATTGCCGAAGACGGCAGCTATGGAGAAGGTACGAAGGCGGCTGTCCAGCAGTTCCAGTCCATCTTTAACCTGCCTGCCACCGGAATTGTGGATTATCCTACATGGTACAAAATTTCCCAGATTTACGTGGGCGTCAGCAAGATTGCAGAACTGACCTGAGAATGTCTGTATCACACAAAAAACTACCGCATCATCCGACATTTATATGCTGTATCGGATGATGCGGCTTTTTATCTGCTAAATACGTATTGTTACTCGGCAACAATCTTTCTAAAGTTCTTTTTGCCTCTCTTCAAAACGAAATCCTCTGTAAAATCACTCTTTTCATAGATAGTAAATGGGTCATTTACCTTATCTCCATTTACGGTGACACCGCCCTGCTGGATGCCTCGTCTTGCCTCTGATTTGGAGGTCACAAGCTCTGCCTTTACTAAAAGGTCAAGAACTCCGATTTTACCCTCCTCATTGAAATCTGCAGCAGTCAATGTGGTTGTAGGCATATTGGCAGCATTTCCCCCGGTAAACAGTGCTCTCGCACTCTCCTGTGCCTTATTTGCCTCTTCCTCTCCGTGTACAAGCTTAGTAAGCTCAAATGCAAGGATTTCCTTTGCCTGATTCAACTGGCTTCCCTCCCACTTGTCCATCTCGTTAATCTGCTCCAACGGCAGGAATGTAAGCATCCGCAGACATTTTAACACATCTGCATCATCTACATTTCTCCAGTACTGGTAAAAATCGAATGGAGAAGTCTTATTTGGGTCAAGCCATACTGCACCGGACTGCGTCTTACCCATCTTCTTACCCTCAGAATTGAGGAGCAGGGTAATGGTCATGGCATAGGCATCCTTCCCAAGCTTACGCCGAATCAGCTCTGTGCCGCCCAGCATATTGCTCCACTGGTCATCCCCTCCAAACTGCATGTTGCAGCCATATTTTTGGTATAAGGCATAAAAATCATAGCTCTGCATAATCATATAGTTAAATTCCAGGAAGCTTAAGCCCTTTTCCATTCTCTGCTTATAGCACTCTGCCCGCAGCATATTATTAACGGAAAAATGTGCTCCCACCTCCCGGAGAACCTCAATATAATTAAGGTCTAACAGCCAGTCTGCATTGTTTACCATCATCGCCTTTCCTTCAGAAAAATCAATGAATTTACTCATCTGCTCCTTGAAGCAGTCGCAATTGTGCTGGATTGTCTCCCTTGTCATCATCTGTCTCATATCTGTACGTCCGGACGGGTCACCAATCATGGCAGTACCTCCGCCGATTAATGCGATTGGCTTGTTTCCTGCCATCTGAAGGCGTTTCATCAGACATAATGCCATGAAATGTCCCACATGAAGGCTGTCCGCTGTAGGGTCAAATCCAATATAAAATACGGCCTTTCCATTGTTAATTAACTCTTTAATCTCCTCTTCATCTGTCACCTGTGCAATCAGACCTCTTGCCACAAGCTCGTCATAAACTGTCATTTTCTCTTCCTCACTTTCCTTTTTCTGTGCCCTGCACCTCGGCTCCGCTTCACTCCGCCTCGGTCGTGGCTGGCGCCACAAAAAGAAAAATCCCATCCTAATCTATAGGACGAGATTCCCCGTGTTACCACCTAAATTCACAACAGATTCACATCTGCCGCCTCAACAGGTATTCTGCTATATAAAATACCGGATATGGTAACGGATATCAACCGGCATAGCCTACTGGGATATATCCAGCCCCTGTTATCTCTAATGCATAACAGTCTGGCTTCCGTTGGGTATGCGGCTCAAAGAGGTATTCATAACAGGTCTTCCATGGTCCTCTCATCATCCGGCACCTTTCTGTATGGGACTGCCTGTTACTACTTATTCTTATCAGCGCCTTAATGTGTATAGTATAATAAAGACAACACATTTTGTCAAATCTTTTCCATGGCAGCGGTAAAATATCCATGGAATGCTTTAGCGGTTATTACTGTATGTCATCACTAAAAAGTCGACTACAAAAATAAATATGTGTCAAAATGTGTGTACGATTTGTGTATGGAAGAAATAAAAGAAGCTAGAACCCTTGAGAATCCTAGCTTTTTGGAAAACAGCCAATAGGGGAATCGAACCCCTGTTTCCGCCGTGAGAGGGCGGCGTCTTAACCGCTTGACCAATTGGCCTTGTCCTTGACGACTTGCTTAGTATAGCAAAAGATAGAACAGATTGCAAGTGTTTTTTTAAAAAATTTTTAATTTTTTTTAAAATGCATATAATCGGATTTATTTTAATTATTTCTTTATCAAAAGGACTGGATTTCATAAAATGAAATTCAGTCCCATATCTATCCCACCTATAAATCAAAAATACTGAGCTGGCTGGACTCCGGCAGACCATCCAGCAGTCCCAAATCACTCATTTTTTCAATGGTGGATTTTCCAATCTTTGCCCTGGTGCGTAAATCTTCTTTGGAGATGAACCGTCCCTGTTTTGCTGCCTCTTTAATCTGTGCTGCCGCCTTACCGGCAACACCCTCCACCGAATTAAAGGATGGCATGATTTTTCCGTCAATAATCTGGCAGTTCACATCATCCGCCCGGTAAATATCAATGGGCATAAATTCAAAGCCTCTGGCGTACATTTCCTGTACCAGCCGCATATCCCTCAAGGCATCCTCTTCCGCACCGCTCCGTTCCTCCTTTGATTTGCTCTTGATTTCGTTCATAACAGCCTCTAAATGCTCCTGCCCTCTGCACATGGTTTCATAATTAAAAGCTTTGGCACGGATACTGAAATACGCCGCATAGTATGCTAAGGGTTCATTTACCTTAAACCAGGCAATTCTCCATGCCATCATGACATAGGCTGCCGCATGTGCCTTCGGAAACATATACTTAATCTTTTTACAAGACCAGATGTACCAGTCCGGAACATTGTGCTTTAACATCTCCTCTTCCATCTGTGGCTGTAGTCCTTTTCCCTTACGGACGCTCTCCATAATCTTAAATGCCAGCCCCGGCTCTAACCCCATATGAATCAGGTAAACCATAATATCATCACGACAGCAGATAGCGCCGGAAAGCTCGGTTTTTCCCTCTGCAATCAACGTTTGGGCATTGCCAAGCCATACATCCGTACCATGGGATAAGCCGGAAATACGAACCAGGTCAGAAAAGCTCTTGGGCTTTGTATCCACAAGCATCTGGATAACAAAGTCTGTACCAAATTCCGGTATTCCCAGAGACCCGGTAGGCGTACCGCCTATGTCCTCCGGCGTGATACCCAGGGCAGAGGGATTGTGGAATATGGACATGACCTCCTGGTCGTCCAGGGCAATGGTCTTTGCGTCAATTCCCGTCAGGTCCTCCAGCCTCCGGATAATGGTAGGGTCATCATGACCGAGAATATCCAGCTTTAACAGGTTTGCATCAATGGAATGGTACTCAAAATGTGTAGTTATAATATTGGTTTTTGTATCATTTGCCGGTTTCTGTATGGCAGTAAATTCATATATTTCACGGTCGCTTGGCACCACAACCATACCTCCCGGATGCTGGCCGGTGGTCCGCTTAACCCCAACACAGCCTGCAGCAATCCTGCGCTCCTCACATTTTCTTTTATTGATTTCACGCTCCTGGTAATATTTATATACCAGCTGCTCCGCTGTCTTCTGGGCGATTGTGCCGATGGTTCCCGCCCGGAACGCATGTCCCTTTCCAAACAGCTCCTCTGTATACGCATGGGCATTCGCCTGGTATTCTCCTGAAAAATTCAAGTCAATATCCGGCTCCTTGTCCCCATAAAAGCCTAAAAAGGTTTCAAAGGGAATATCATGCCCCTCTTTTTTCATCATAGCACCGCATTTCGGACATGCCATATCCGGCATATCACAGCCGGAGCTTCCGGAATAGCTTTTTACCAGCTCTGAATCAAAATCCACATAATAACACTTTGGACAGATATAATGGGCGGATAAGGGATTTACCTCTGTTATACCGGACATGGTAGCCACAAAGGAGGAACCGACGGAACCACGGGAACCAACCAGATATCCGTGGTCATTGGAATCCCATACCAGCTTTTGTGCGATAATATACATAACCGCATAGCCATTTCCGATAATAGAGGTCAGCTCCTTTTCCAGTCTGGTTGTCACCTGCTCCGGAAGCTTCGGTCCATAAATCTCATGGGCCTTATCATAACAGATACTCCGCAGAGTATTATCCGAATCTTCAATAACCGGTGGACATTTATCCGGACTGACGGGATAAATCTTCTCTATCATGTTGGATATCAAAATCGTGTTGTCGATAACAATTTCCTTCGCCTTATCGCTTCCCAGATATTCAAATTCCCCAAGCATTTCCTCTGTGGTACGGAAAAACAATGGGGGCTGGTTATCTGCATCCTTAAAGCCCTTGGATGCCATAAGCACAGCTCTGTAAATGCTGTCCTCCGGGTCCAGAAAATGTACATCACAGGTTGCCACCACCGGTTTATTATAGGTTTCCCCCAGCTTTACAATAATCCGGTTCAGATTCTGTAAATCTTCATCGGTATTGACATTAGGGTATTTATCCTCCGCCTTCATAAATGCATTATTACCGATGGGCTGAATCTCCAGATAATCATAAAACTGCACAATGCGGTCTATCTCCTCCTCTTCTGCATCATCCACAATGGCACGGAACAGTTCTCCTGCCTCACAGGCAGAGCCGAGAATCAGACCTTCCCGGTATTTATTAATCAGGCTCTTCGGCATAATCGGACGCTTGTTAAAGTAGGTCACATGGGATTCTGATATCAAACGGTTGAGATTGACCCTGCCGATTTCATTTTTTGCCAGAATAATCCCATGATAACGTCTCGACTTTTTAATGGTCTCCGGTGACGTTTCCCCAAATGCATTTAAATCGCTTAAGTTGGTTACCCCTTTATCCTTAAGCATTTTGATAAAACGCAGGAAAATCTCTGCGGTAGCTGCCGCATCATCCACCGCCCTGTGGTGGTTTTCCAGCTTAATTCCCAAATGCTTGCAAATCCTGTCCAGGGTGAATTTTCCAAGCTCCGGACAGAGCACATGTCCCAGGGTCATGGTATCCACCACAGAATTTTCCACTGTCCTGCCCAAATCATGGGCAAATTTACGAATAAAGCTCACGTCAAATCTCGCATTATGGGCAACCAGCACACTGTCTCCCACAAATTCCAGAAATTTAGGAAGCAGCGTTTCTATGGTCTCAGCCTCCATTACCATATCATCCGTAATGGAGGTAAGCTTTGTAATATTGTAGGGAATCGGTATTTCCGGATTGATAAAATGGGAGAAGGTATCCGCAATTTCCCCATTTTCAATCTTGACCGCTCCAATCTCGATAATCTTACAAAACTTTGGGCTTAAACCCGTTGTCTCGATATCAAATACCACATAGCTGTCATCTAACGACTGTCCCTTCGGTCTTACTACAAAATCCTTTAAATCGTCTACAAAATACCCCTCTACCCCGTATATAATCTTGAACGGGTCATCCTTCTTAATACAGTGGTTGGCAACCGGAAATGCCTGGGCAACCCCGTGGTCGGTAATGGCAATGGCGGGATGTCCCCATTCCTTTGCCCTGGAAATAATCTTTCCCACATCCACCACACTGTCGTTATCACTGTATACCGTATGCATATGAAGCTCCACACGCTTCTCCAGGGAATTATCCATACGCTTTGTTGTAAAGTCCGGAATCGGCTTAATACCGGTGATGGAATTCAGCGTAATCTCTCTAACATATGTATCGTATGCCGGCACTCCCTTAATCCGGTAAAACTGCTTTACCTTAAAGTCATCCTTTAACAGCGCCCAGTCTTCCTTGGAGACAAAAATCTTTCCAGCAATGGAATCCGTAAAATCTGTAATGGAAAAGGTAATCAGGAGTTTTTCTCCGTTCCGGAGCTCTTTTTCCTCCATCTCAAATATCTGTCCCCGGACAACGATATCTCCCAGCCCCTCCGTAATTTCTGATATGACATATTCCTTTCCCTCTACATTCCGTCCGTATATAACCTCCGGGTCCGCAACCCTTGTCCTGCCATATGCCGAAGCGCCCCATCTGCCTTCCTTCGGCTTGCTTCTGTTCTCCGTCACCGGCTTGCCGGATGGAGCAGTATTTTGTTTTTCCCCATTGGTCTCTTTTGCTGCTCCGGAAAGCTTTGCAGCATTTCCCGATGTCTTCTCTTCCTGTTCCCTGCTGGATGCCACCTGTTCCATAATCTGGTGTACCTCTAAGTAAAGCTTGTGCTCATTGGCACGTCGGATGGAGTCCTTCTGTTCCTCCGTAAAGTCAAACCCCACCTGTATGTCATAGTGGAAACGCTCCCTGTATACCTGTTCTAAATATTTCTTGATATCAGCTGAACGGGTTTTGGCAAGAAATGTGTCATCAAGGGTCAGCGTAATAATATTGGCATCAATAAACCATTCTGCATTTTTAACCAGCCGGTAAAGTACAGAGGATTCTGCCTGAAGCTCAAAAAGCAAGCTATCCTTATACACATTTGTTAGCTTGCTGATATCATACTGATTGGATAAATCATAATATTCAATTATTTTTACATGAAGATTTCCCTGGGATACAAACTCACTTAACGCATCCTCCACCGCATATATATCCTGTTTCTCAATCAGAATCTTACTCTCTATATGAATCCTTAAGGTTTTTTCTGATTTCACAAGAACCGCAGCGGTTACAAAAACCTGCGCAAACAGCTCCTTTGTATCTCCAGGACATTCAAAGCCTGGAAATACTTCAAAAAATCCTTTTCTCTCAGCCATATTTTATCTCCGTTTATCCCAGTTCCTTAATTCATCCTCTAAAACTGCCAATAACTGTTCCTCCGGAACCTTTTTAATAATCTCACCTTTTTTGATTAAAAGACCTTCCCCGTTGCCTCCGGCAATTCCTATGTCTGCTTCCTTTGCCTCTCCGGGACCATTTACCACACAGCCCATAACGGCAATTTTTATATCCAGCTTCTCAAAATCTGCCGCCAGATTTTCTACCTTGTTGGCTAACCCAATCAAGTCAATGGAGGTTCTTCCACAGGTTGGACAGGAAACCACCTCAATTCCGCCGGTGTGGAGCCCCAATGTCTTTAATATCAGCTTTGCCGATACAACCTCATTTACCGGGTCTCCGGTTAAGGATACGCGGATTGTATCACCGATTCCCTGATAGAGAATCAGTCCCAGACCCACTGCCGATTTGATATTGCCTCTGGTAAGGGTTCCCGCCTCTGTAATTCCCACATGCAGTGGATAGCTCGTCTTTTCTGCAATTAATTCATGCGCCTTCACACACATCAGTACATCAGAGGATTTGATGCTGATTACAATATCATCAAACCCGTATTCCTCTAATATATGCACCTTATCAAGAGCACTCTCCACAAGCCCTTCGGCAGTTACGCCGTGATATTTTGTAACCAGCTCCTTTTCCAAAGAGCCGCTGTTGACACCCACACGAATCGGTACACGATAAGCCTTTGCCGCATCCACTACTGCCTTAATCCTATCTGCGCCACCGATATTTCCGGGATTAATGCGTATTTTGTCCGCACCATGCTCCATAGCCATGATTGCCAGTCTGTAATCAAAATGAATATCTGCCACAATGGGAATATGGATTCTCTTTTTTATCTCAGAAAATGCCCTGGCTGCCGCTTCATTATTCGCCGTACAGCGGATGATGTCACAGCCTGCCTTCTCCAACGCCAAAATTTGTTCGACCGTTGTCTCCACATCCTCCGTTTTTGTATTTGTCATGGACTGAATTAAGATGGGATTGCCACCACCAATCACTCTGTCCCCTATGTGTACAACTTTTGTGTGTTCTCTCATACTGTTACCCTCACATGCTTCCGCTTACATAAGCACTACCATTTTATAATCTTAAAAATATCCTGGAACATTACAACTACCATTAATCCCACTAACAGCATAAATCCAATCGCATTAACCAGCGCTTCCTTGTCTGCCGACATTTTTTTCCTGAAAAACGCCTCCACCAGCAGTAAAATGGTTCTTCCACCGTCCAGCGCCGGGAATGGAAGAAGATTCATAACTCCCAGATTTGCGCTGAGCATAATACAAAAATTCACCATATTCAGAATCACATTGATAACTGCAACAGAGGCATTTCCCTCTGCACTCTCCTTCGCCTCATCAATGGTATCGCTCATCATGGACACAATTCCCACCGGACCCGACAAATTATTAAGCCCCAGTCTTCCACTTACCAGATATTCCAGACTTAAAAAGGTGGTCTTAATATAGTATCTGAGCTCCAATGCGCTGTATTTCAAAACCGTAAGGGCATTTCCCTTTTCCCTCGCACCTGCGTATATTCCCATCAGATAACCGTTTTCCGTTTCCATAGGACTAAACTGATACTGCAGCTCTTCCCCGTCTCTGTCCACGGTAAGTGTAATATCCTCTCCTGTCTGGTTAAACTGGGTATAAACCAAAACCTCACGAAAATTATATATTTTATGACCGTTATAACTGGTTATGATATCGCCGGTCTGTACTCCTGCTTCCTTTGCCGGGCTCTCCTCCGAAAAATCACTAATCCTCGGCGAATCGTAGCCACAGACAGCAATCAGGACAATAGAAAGAAGAAATGCCAGAATGAAGTTAAACAACGGACCTGCAACCACCACGGAAATCCGTGCCCATACCGGTTTTGTACTAAAGGAATGCTCATCCTGTACATCCTCATCCTCACCAAGCATCATACAATAGCCGCCCATAGGAATCAGCTTCAGGGAATATTTTGTCTCCTTTTTTGTAAAGGAAAACAGCGTTGGCCCCATACCAACTGCAAACTCATTTACATAGATTCCGTTTTTCTTTGCCAACAAAAAATGTCCCAGTTCATGGAAGAAAATAATTGCACCAAACACAAGTAATGCAATAATCACATTTATAACTGTACTCATGATATCCACCTGCTCTCAATCGTTTCATATACCCACCGCTCTGTTTCCAAAATATCCTCCACGGTTGGATTTTCAATTACGGTATGCCGGTCCATACATACCCTTATCATCTCATAGATTTCCAAAAAACGTATTTTTTTATTCAAAAATTTGGCAACTGCCAGCTCGTTGGCAGCATTCAATACCGTCGGCATGCTTCCACCGGTCTCAATCGCCTCATAGGCATATTTTAACCCCAGAAATGTGTCCAAATCCGGTTTTTGAAATGTAATTTCTGTTAACTGTGAAAAATCCAGCCGTCTGCCATCCAGATACACACGCTTTGGATAATATAAGGCATATTGTATCGGGAGACGCATATCCGGTGTTCCCAACTGCGCCATCACCGCACCATCCTCAAATTCCACCATGGAATGAATAATACTCTGGGGTTGCACCACAACCTCGATTTGGGAAGCCTCTACTCCAAACAGCCATTTCGCTTCAATGACCTCCAGTCCTTTGTTTATCATGGTTGCGGAGTCAATGGTAATTTTCCTGCCCATGGACCAATTGGGATGCTTTAATGCCATGTCTAATGTAACCAGCTCCAAATCCTTCTTTGATTTTCCCCGGAAGGGTCCTCCGGAGGCGGTTAGCAATATTTTATGGATTGTATTTCCCTGTTCTCCGTTCAGGCATTGAAAAATGGCAGAATGCTCGCTGTCCACCGGCAGAATGGAGACATTCTTCTCCTTTGCCAGCGGCATTATGATATGTCCGGCGGTGACAAGAGTCTCCTTATTTGCCAGGCCAATATCCTTTCCTGCCTGAATTGCCGCAATGGTTGGCTGGATGCCAATCATGCCCACAACTGCGGTAATTAATATGTCAGAGTTTGGGACAGTGGCAACCTCCAGCAGCCCCTCCATGCCGGAAACCACCCGGCAGGCAGGCTCCACATCCGCAATGGCAAGCCTTAGCGCCTCTGCATTGGATTTACTCCACACCGCCGCCACCTGTGGATGAAACTCCCGTATCTGCTCCTCCAACAGTTTGATATTACTGCCGGCAGATACTGCCACCAGCTTTAAGTCCCCATTACTGCGGATTACATCCAGGGTCTGGGTGCCGATAGAGCCGGTGGAACCTAAAATGGCTACATTTTTCATGTTATCCTCCTAAAAATTTATGCCAGCTTATGCCGGCATATTCCTATTGTATATTCTAATTCACTATACGATATTAAATAATATAACCAGATAATAAATAATCGGCGCTGTGAAAAGTACACTGTCAATCCGGTCTACCATTCCGCCGTGACCTGGTATTAAATTACTATAGTCCTTGATTTCATTATCCCGTTTTACAGCGGAAGCTGCCAAATCACCGATTACGCCCGGAATGGAACCCACTGCTGCAATGATAGCACAATACAAACCGGAAAATGGTATTCCTCTGCTAAATATAAGGGCAAACAGATATCCCAGCAATGCCGCTCCGGCAATACCGCCAATAAACCCTTCCACGCTCTTATTCGGACTCACCTTCGGAGAAAATTTGTGCTTGCCAATGGCACTGCCCACAAAATAGGCAAAAACATCATTTCCCCAGCTTGAAATCAGAATGAAGAAGCAAAGCAGTAAGCCTGCGTCCATAGCCCGGATTCGATATACATAGGATAAAAGGATTGTTATATATACAAATGCAAAAAAGGATTTTGCAACCTCATGGTCCTTATATTTCGGAAAGCAAATCACATAAATGGACAATGTAAGCATTAATACCAAAATGAGAAACGGAAACAGAAACTGGCTCTGTTCCAGGTAAAGCAGCGTATAGATAACCACCGTTCCAATATAGTTGAGAATAGCAAACGGTGTTTTTTCCAGTGAATAAACCTTCATAAATTCATATAACCCAACTAAGGATACCACTGTCAGAAGCGCTGCTGTCACAATTCCCCCTGATAAAAAGATAATCAAAGTAATGGCTGCAACAAAAAAACCACCAATCAAACGATCTTTCATATACTATTTCACCCCGCCAAACCGACGTTCCCTTCCATTATAATACCGGATTGCATTAAGCAAATCCTCTTTGGTAAAATCCGGCCATAAGACATCTGTAAAATAAAATTCCGTATATGCCAGCTGCCAGGGCAGGAAATTCGATAAACGCTCTTCTCCGCTGGTGCGTATCAAAAGCTCCGGGTCCGGCAGACCTGCCGTGTCCAGACTGTCATTAATCATGGCTTCCGTAATCGCCTCCGGCTTCAGTTCACCGTCTTCCACTCTTTTTGCCAGTTTCATAAATGCCCTTTTCAGCTCGTCACGCCCGCCATAATTGATGCCGATTGTGAACTTAAGACCTGTCGCATTCCTGGTGGTCTCTTCCAGTTCGTTTATTCTTGCCACCAGCTTTTCATCCAGTCCGGTTTTATCTCCAATAACACGAACCTGCATGTTATTCCTTGTGGAACGCTCAATACAGTCTATCAGATACTTTGCCAGCAGCTTCATCAGCGCATCAACCTCTTCCTTGGAGCGTTTCCAGTTCTCAGTGGAAAATGCATACACCGTAATGTATTCAATTCCCATTTTGTAGCCGTCTTCAATAATCTGCTCCACTGTTTTGGAGCCCTGGACATGACCATAGTTCCGGGGCATATTTCGTTTTTTCGCCCATCTTCCATTTCCGTCCAGAATAATTGCCACATGCTTTGGAACATTTAAATTTTCTTCTTTTATTGCTCTTAAAATATTTTCCAATACTGCCTCCAGATAGAATCATTGCCCTGTATATCAATATTATACAGTCATAATCTCCTTTGATTTGCCCTCGATTGCAGCTTCAATCTTATCAATATATTTGTCAGTCAGCTTTTGTACCTTATCCTCATAATCCTTCTGCTCATCCTCAGAAATCTCATTTGCCTTATTCTGCTTCTTGAAATAATCATTGGCATCACGGCGGACATTGCGGACAGCTACCTTGGCATTTTCCCCTTTTTTCTTGATATCCTTTACCAAATCCTTACGGCGCTCCTCAGTAAGCTCCGGAAAATTCAAAATAACAGACTTACCGTCATTGTTTGGTGTAAGCCCTAAATCAGAGCAGAGAATTGCCTTCTCAATCTCCTTTAACAGGGAGTTCTCCCATGGTGTGATTACAATAGTTCTCGCCTCTGGAACACTGACATTGCCTACCTGCTGTAATGGTGTAGGCACGCCATAATAGTCCACCTTGATTTTATTCAGAATATTCGGATTTGCCCGTCCCGCACGAATATTGGAATATTCATTCTCCAGACTTTCTAAAGATTTTTCCATCTTTTCCTCAAACTGCTTTAACATAAATGATTCCTCCTAACATATATCTTGTTTAAAATTCGCATTTTATTTCCATTCCAAAAGTATTACCAGCTACTACGCCTCAATATAAGTACCGCTGAAGCTGCCGGTCATTGCCTTGATAATACTGTCCTCTTCATTTAAGCCAAACAGCATCATCGGCATATGGTTCTCCATGGCAAGCACTGCAGATGCCAGGTCAATAACGCCCAGCTTCTGGTCTACAATATCCTTCATCTGCATTGTATCATACTTCTTCGCATTTGGATTTGTTTTCGGGTCACTGTCATAGACACCGTCAATTGCCTTTCCCGACAAAATAACATCTGCCGAAATTTCAATTGCCATCAGTACTGTAGACATATCCGTCGAAAAATACGGATGCCCGGTTCCTCCGGCAAAAAATACCACTTCCGAATTTTCCAGGGCTGCAACCGCTGTATCCTTATTAAACAATTCTGTCACATTGCCACAGACAAAGGGTGACATGATTCTCGTCTTTAGTCCAACTGTCCGGAACATATCTGCGGCATAAATGCAGTTCATTACCGTTGCCAGCATTCCAATCTGGTCAGCCTTTACCCTATCCATATTTTCAGAGGTTCTGCCCCTCCAGAAATTGCCTCCGCCAATCACAATGGCAACCTGTTTGCCGGAATCCACAACTGCTTTTACCTGACGAGCCACCTCTAATACAGTCTTTTCATCAAATCCCTGATGCTTGTCTCCAGCCAATGCCTCACCGCTGAGCTTTAATAAAATACGATTCGTTTCCATAAAAATCTCCTATAACTTTTGTCTGATATATCCTTTACGCAAAGAAGCTCTTTACATCAATATCGGAATAGCTCTGTGAACAGAAGCCTTCGATTACAGCTCCGTTGTTAATCTGAACAGAACGGGATTTGATATTGCCCATGATTACTGCTGTGGAATCAACGATAACAGGTCCTTTTACATCAATATCTCCGTTTACAGCACCTGCTATTACAGCGGATTCTCCTTCAATTCCACCAATTATCATAGAACCAACGCCAACCTTGACGCTTCCATAGGACTTGATGTCGCCTTCAATTCTTGCATTGTTGGCATATAATTCACCTGCAACAATATTTCCAACCACTTTACCGCCCACAACTACCTTGCCCTTACAGCTCACGCTTCCTTCAATGGTTCCGATAATGTCAATGGAGCCATCTGTTTCCAAATCACCTGTTAATTTTGAACCCTTCGTAATATAGGTTGTTTCTGTATCGGCATCCTCAGAATTATATACAGCTTCCTCCGTTACTGCTTCTGGCTTTTCCTCTACCGGGTTAATGGATATTACATCTTTCTCTGCGCTCATTTCATTCTCCTCCAATGCTTCTTCTATTTCTATTTTGGCTTCTTCTTCCGGTTCCTCTTCCATCTGGGTGTCAGGGATTTCCTCCGGCTCCTCTTCCGGTTCTTCTTCCCATTCCTCCTCCGGAGTGTCTTCTGCCTCTTCGACCTCCTCCGGCTCTTTCACATCCTCTGTCATGTCTTCCGGCTCCTCAGCTTCCTCTGGAATAGATTCCAAAGCTTCCTCCATGCTGTCCTGTGGCTCCTCCACATCCTCTGCAACGGCTTCCGGTTCCTCAGCTTCCTCCTCAATCGCTTCCGATTCCTCGGCTTCCTCTATGACAGCTTCCGGCTCCTCAATGTCTTCCGCAACGGCTTCCGGTTCTTCAACAAGCTCTTCTTCCTCTGGTTCATCCTCCTCCGGCTCTGCCAATTCTACAGCAGGCTCTGCCTGTGGCTCCATCCGGACCGGTTCCACATTGTTCTTCGCTGCAATGCTGTCCAATAAAGCCTCCAAGCCCAAATCCGCCTTGGATGTATAGGAGGTCTGTTCCGGCTCCTCTTCTATAATAGGGGAAGGTTCTTCCAGATGCACCGGAGCGGCACTGTCCAGCTGGCTTAACAAATCATCTATGGATAATTCCTCCGGCTCCTCAGCGTTCTCCTCTTCTTCCGGCTCTTCCACCTGTGGAGATATTGCAGAGGTCTCCGGTACAGCTTCTTCCCTTACTGCTCCCTTCTTTTCTGATAACTGGCTCAAAAGCTCCTCCACAGACATGTCCATGGTATTTACTTCCGTATCATCATCCAGAAGCACTGCCGGTTCTGTCTCATCACTGTATAACTCCCGTTCTAATAAATCATCTATCTGCTCTGACATATCCTCCGGAGCAATATCCAGTTCATCCTCCTCTGGCTTTTCTTCCATTATCTTTGTCTTTAACGGTATTTCCTTTGGCGGTCTGGACATTCTTACCTTACGGTTCTCTGCCTCTTCTTTTACCGCTTCCTTCTCTTCCTTCTTTACACGAACCGATTTCTTTTCTTTTACCGGTTTCTCCTTTACCGTTTTTTCTTTTGCAGGAGCTTTTTCCTTAACCGGAGCTTTTTTCACAACTGCTTTCTCTTCCGGTTCTTCCAAAGCCTCCTCAATGATTTCATCTTCATCATACATTTCATTCCCATCTGGCATTAATTCATTCATTGCCTGGGTAAAATCTTCTTTAAAATCTTTAAAAAAACTCATCTTTTCCTCCAATATTTTAGTAAACAGCCATCCCTAGCCATCGTCTCACAGACACTGCAGATTCTGTAAAACCTGTACATGACTCAGCGAATATAACTGATTAATCTGACTTTCCAGGTGCAGCACCTTAAATACTAAAACAAAATTCAGAATAACAGATGTTAATAGCAAAATGACTGCACCAGCTACAATAATTCTCTTCAAGCGATTAACCCGTTTTCGCTTTGCTGCCTGTATCCCTTTTGTGTCTTGTCTCTTATTATTCGCTGGCATATTACATTTCCTTTCATATATGGGTTCTCATTTATCAGAACCTTTACACGATTAGTATCAATTATAACATAGTTTAGTTTAAAAGAAAACGACAATTTCACAAAAAATAAATCAGACAGAAAATCATAAGAAATCCTGTCTGATTTATATTCACTCACTGAACGGGGAAGAATCCCGCTGAACCCGGATGGGTATATCACCTATTTTGCCATTTAAGGCTGCTTCCATCTCCTTAGAAAATTCTTCTAAGGCTCTTTGTTTCTCAACTTCATGCTCTTTATCAACATAATAACCATTCTCATCAAATTCACTCTTTGTACCAATCCTTAGTACCAGTGTATTTACTTTTACAAAATCACCATTGTTATCATACATGGTTTCCACATTTTTGTCTTCCGGCTTTTCTATTTGTTTTTGCGAAATAACATCTGGAAATGTATTAATAATCATTCTCATTGCTTCATCAGAAAGAATACCCGTTTCTATACTTTCTGTTTCTTTCTTAAATAATTCTATTTCCTCTTCCGCAAGGCGGTCTAAATGCAGTTCATTACGAAGATAGATGTAAGTAAGCCCTAATTTATCTTTTTTTTGAGCGATACTTTCCTTCTTTTCATCATTCGGAATATAGTGTAACTGACTCTCCGACAATTCCTTGTCATATTCTTCTAAATTTAATGTATCTAACAAATATCTGCTTAATCCAATTCTGTAAATCTCTTCCACGTCCAATGATTCCTCCTTATTTTCACATCCACTCATCACAAATATCATACTTGTTAACATTAGAAAAACTATATATACTCTTTTTTCATAATATACCTCAACCTAATAAATTTTCTGACGCTACATTTAAACTTTGTTTAATACTAATTCCTGCATCAGCTCATGCACCGTATAAAGTCTGTCTATCCTGTCTATATTGGCTCCACAGAAGACTAATCCATTTTCCACATTTCCCTTTACCGCCTCTGTCAGTGCTTTTGTAATGCAGTAGGGAACCTCCGCAGGATTGCACTTTGCAAGACAGTTATAGCACTTTGTAATGGTTTCCTTTTGTTTTTCTATTTGTTTGATAAACCCATTTCTTAATGCACGTCCCGGCATTCCCACCGGGCTTTGTACTATCTGGATATCCTCCTTAGAGGCGTGGATATATGCCTGCTTGTAGGCATCAGCGGCATCGCATTCATATGTTGCGACGAAACGGCTTGCAATCTGGACGCCGTCTGCGCCGAGAGATAAGATATGCCGGATACCCTGATTGTCATAAATGCCGCCACCCACAACCACAGGTATGGACTTGCTATATTTCTCTTCATAAATTTTTTTATGCCGGATGATATCCTCTACCTCTTTATCAAAATCAATATGGTCTATGTCAGTCAGCTGTTCCAGGTTAAATCCAAGATGCCCTCCTGCTTTGGGACCCTCCACCACAATAAGGTCTGCTGTTCTCTGATACTTTTTATCCCACATTTTCAGAACAATTTTAGCAGCCCGCAGGGAAGATACAATAGGTGCCATCTTCGTTCCGCTTTTTTCATCAATAAATTCCGGAATATCCGTTGGAAGCCCGGCTCCGCAGACCACAAGGTCAGCCCCGGCAGCCACCGCTTCTTTAATATGTTCCCTGTAATGCTTCAGCGCCACCATTACATTTATGCCCACCAGACCATTTCCTCCGGCAATTTCCTTTGCTTTCTGTATATGCTTTCGGATTGCAAGCAGATTACATCCATTTTGGTCCTTCTCAAACCCTTCTTCGTCATATCCAATCTGCGCAGAAGAAATAATCCCGACACCACCCTCCTTTGCAACTGCTCCCGCAAGGGAGGAACGACTGATTCCTACTCCCATTCCTCCCTGCACGATAGGAATTGGAGCATATTTATCACCTATTCTGATACCTTTTGTAAATACCATTTTTTCTGAAGCTTCCATTCTGACCTCTCCTGTTCTGAATAAAAGAATATTTTCTCAAAATACTTCCTTTTATTTCCTTACTATTTTTATTACTGGATAAAAGTATATATATATCTGGTAAGTTTGTCAACATAAAATAGTATTCACAATCTTTATATATAGTATTAATTACTACATGAAATATATTAGACCAACTGGTAAATTTCCTTCAACAGACAGACTGCATCCTGAAAGCCCTGGTAATAAGCTGTTTTCCCATACAAAAAGCTTCTATTATTACAAGCCGACAGGGCATCATCCACCACAAGCCACTGTTCACGGCTTAATCCTATGTCCTGTATTTTGTTTATTTTCCTTCTGGTTTCCATGTTGATTTTCCGATAATTAACATCCCTTAAAATCTCTTCCCCAAGCACTGCTTCGAAACGTGTCTCAATAAACTGCTTAAGCACGGAGCCCCGGTTCTCTGTTATGCAGCTTTCGTTCCTGTCCTTCCGTTGCAATTCTTTTTTCCAATATTCCGGACATTCCCATTCCACGTCTTTAAAGAACTCCATTTCAAGCAATATGCCAGTTTCAAAGTAAATGCTGTCATAGCTGACTGTACTTTCCCAAAAATGTTTACCCAATCTTTCCATCCGCTTTTCCTTTCTCTTTCCTGATTTACATACATACCATATTTTTTCTTCTGTTCTTTCCAGTATTTTCCTTTCAGCAACATAATAATACCTTTAAGATACTTTGTCAATATTTTTGTTTCTTAAAGCTACTTTTTTCTTGACTACCATTTTCTGCTATGCTAATTTTTATAATATGGAGGTAAATATTTTGAACGAACAAGTAAAAAAATTAAGAAAAACTCTTGGATTAACTCTTGAAAAATTCGGAGCTAAGCTAGGTGTTGGAAAAACGGCTATTAATAAAATTGAAAATGGAACCAATTCTTTAACAGAACAAATGATTATATCTATATGTAATATTAGCTGGAATGGACGTTTTGTAAATGAACAATGGCTTAGAACCGGTGAAGGCAATATGTTTTCTGACATTTCAGATAAGGAAGCCTATTTCAATGCTGCTACAGATTTAAGCAGTGACCCTTTGATTGTCTCAGCCCTTATTGAATACCAAAGGCTTACAGATAAGGAAAAGGCGGCTATCAGCCAATATGCGGTATCCGTATTAAACAGATTAAAGGAATATGAGTAATTCTCATATTTCAGACTTTGTCTACAGTCTGAACGCTGGAAACATG
This sequence comes from bacterium, assembly GCA_037301995.1. Lineage (GTDB taxonomy): Bacteria > Bacillota > Clostridia > Lachnospirales > Lachnospiraceae > CAG-590. The sequence continues at coordinate 18,422 of JAXVOW010000053.1, forward strand.
CGTGTTCCCAGCGTTTTTAGGTTTCATTATAATCTGACGATTTATTTCATCTGCTTTACGAACTATTTAATCTGATATATAGTAACTTTCCCTAAAAATTAGCATTTTTCCGTCGTTTTCTTTGGATAGAATTTTGATTTGACCAACTTTTCGATTGGTCAAGTTATATTTGATGTACTAACAGCCATTGCAATATATCTTCGTACTGCTTTTTATCCGCTGCCACATCCAATATTAAATCTGATAATTCTTTCTGTGTATACTCCAATTCATAGCCATTAATGGATAAAAACACCAACATCGCATGAACACCAATTCTTTTATTTCCATCTACCATTGCATGGTTCTTTACCAGTCCATAGCATAATCTCGCTGCCTTTGCTTGAATGCTCGGATATAATTCTTCTCCACTATAGGATTGAAAAGGCGTTTCTAAGGCAGATTCAAATAATCCAATATCTCTAATGCCATCACTGCCCCCTGTCATTTTGATTAGTTCCGAATGAAGTATTAAAATCTGTTCCTTTGTCAGTTTAATCATTTTGCCAATACCTCATAGGCCTCTCTGTTCTGTTCAATCAATCTTTTTGAAATACTCAATATATCTTCATCAGATGCAATGATATCATCTTCTGCCTTGCTAAAATCAATAACAATATATCTTGGCACATTGTTCTTGAGAATCACTGCTGTTCCATGTTCATCTACCAGTCTTGCTACTTTGGAAAAATTCTGGTTAGCCTCAGTAATAGAGACTAATGTGTTTGTGTTAATCGTCATTTCTCACACCTCCTAATGGTTTGTTAATTTTATTATATCCAGTTTCTAGGATAAATTCAACCTATTTTTGTTATGCCTTATTCTCAGATTCAAACAAATCTATCTTCTCATAATGGTTTTAATAGAAAATTATAAATTATTTCCATTTTATGAACATCATACAAACAATAAAAGCAGCGTTTCTGTTTTTCCTTTTGAAACACAAAAAGCTCTGAAATCCTCATAATCACCTATAAATATGTGATTACAAGGCTTTCAGAGCCTTATTCTTTTTACGTCGTTCTGTTATTAGGAGTTCACTTACTGCATCTGTGCTGCAACCTCAGCCGCAAAATCCTCATTCTTCTTCTCAAGACCTTCGCCTGTCTCAAAACGAACAAATTTCTTAAGAACAACAGGAGAACCAACCTCTTTTGAAACAGCCTCTAAATACTTGGCAACTGTCTCTTTGTTCTCAGCCTTAACATACTCCTGCTCTAATAAGCAAACCTCTTTTAATTCCTTGTTAAGACGACCCATAATCATCTTCTCAATGATATTCTCCGGCTTGCTTGCATTCTTAGGGTCATTCTTAGCCTGAGCCATCAAGATTTCCTTCTCATGCTCCTTGTAATCCTCCGGTACTTCATCTGTTGAAACATACTTTGGATTCAAAGCAGCAATCTGCATAGCCACATTCTTAAGTGCTTCCTTAACTGTATCAGAGTCTGACTCTGTCTTAGCTTCTACTAAAACACCAATCTTACCACCAGCGTGGATATAAGAAACAACGACACCATCCTCGGAAACAATCTTCTCAAATCTTCTGATATTCATGTTTTCACCAATCTTGGCAATCATTGCTGCTAATTTTTCCTGAACGGTCATAGAAGTATCAACTGCCCAAGGCTCAGCCTTAAATGCCTCAATATCAGCTGCATCTGAATCTGCTACCTGCTCTGCAACTTCCTTAACAAAAGTCTGGAATACTTCATTCTTTGCAACAAAGTCTGTCTCTGCATTTACTTCTACGATTGCGGCTGTCTTGTCACCATCTTTGATGGTAGTAGCCACAATACCTTCCGCTGCAATTCTTCCTGCCTTTTTCTGTGCAGTTGCAAGACCCTTCTCGCGTAAGAACTCAACTGCTTTATCGAAATCACCATCTGTCTCGGTAAGTGCCTTCTTACAATCCATCATACCGGCACCAGTCTGCTCTCTTAAATCTTTTACCATACTTGCTGTAATAGCCATTTGTAATTGTCCTCCATTATTCTTCAACTGTCTCTTCTGCTTCAGCAGCGATTTCTTCTACCTCAGCATCAACACCCTGGTTTGCCTCAATAACAGCATCTGCCATCTTTGCAACGATTAACTTAACTGCACGGATTGCATCATCGTTACCAGGAATTACATAATCTAACTCCTCTGGGTCACAGTTTGTATCAGCAATACCTACTAAAGGAATTCCTAAAGAATGTGCTTCCTGAATACAAATTCTTTCCTTACGTGGGTCAACAACGAAAATCATGTCCGGAGCTCCGCCCATTTCCTTGATACCACCTAAGTTCTTCTGAAGCTTATCCATTTCTTTCTTAATCTTAATAACTTCTTTCTTTGGAAGTACGTCAAAGGTTCCGTCCTCTTCCATCTGCTCGTATTTCTTTAATGTTGCAATACGGGTCTCAATGGTTCTCCAGTTGGTAAGCATACCACCTAGCCATCTCTCGTTTACATAGAACATTCCACATCTCTCAGCCTCTGACTTAACAGAATCCTGTGCCTGCTTCTTTGTTCCAACAAATAAAATCTTTCCACCCTCAGCAGCACATTTCTTGATTGCCTCATAAGCCTCATCTACCTTGCCAACTGACTTCTGTAAGTCGATAATGTAGATACCGTTACGCTCCGTATAAATGTACTCAGCCATTTTAGGGTTCCATCTTCTTGTCTGGTGTCCGAAATGTACACCTGCTTCAAGCAACTGCTTCATTGAAATAACGCTCATAATTTACCTCCTGGTTTTTACCTCCAACGGCTTCCGATTCCTAAAAACAAATCTATAACATGCGTTCCTGCTTATAAATCTGCACCCTTTCAGGAAATTCACCGCTGTGTATTATTTTTTACCGAGTGGTATTATATCACAAGAATTCAAATACCACAAGGATTTTTTATATTTTCTATCGAAAGCTTATATAAGCTTCTACACTGCTCTCTATAATGGGTCAGAAATTGCCTCTGCAATCTCCGCAAAGCTCATTCCCTTTTGCAGCTTATGTGTGCCAACCCGAATCCGGCTGGCATATCCATTTTCCACAAGATAAGTGTCAAACTCGGATGCATCGCGAATCATTCCCAGCTCCTGCAGCTTCTGGCATACCGGATAAGAGGAGGAACCTCTTTCAATTGTAAGCTCCACCGTCTCCTTTTCAGAACTTTTATCCGCTGTATTTTCTTCCGTGGTCTGTTCCGCCTCTGTTGTTTCTTCCTCCTCAGTTACAGCTTCCTTTTCCCCGGTCTCTCCCTGGGAAGAAGCCGCCTCCTCACTGTCTGCCTTGGAAGCCTCCTGCTCCGAAGTATTTTCTTTCTCCTTTAACAAGTCACCTACCTGGTCCTCCGGCTCTGTCATTCCAAGCTCCTTTGCTCTTTCTATAATCTCTTTATCAGACAACTGACCGGATACCTCTCCCTGAAAGGCCATCAGGCATACAATCGATGCAAATATGATTCCAATTCCTAAACCTCTTAAAAAATACTTGAATTTCATTGCTATTCTCCTCGGTACAAATCAATCACCAGCTTAACCTCGCCCACGCCAAGTCCTAGCTGCTTTGCAATATCAATAATGCTGCTGCCCTTTTTGTGCATCTCTAAAATAATATCGTTAGAATTTTCACTATCCTTAAATTCTTCCTCTAGCACCTCATCAAAATCAAGCTCTGTCTCATCAAACTCTGCAAACATGTCATTTACATTCTGCTCCTCTAAAGGGTCCGTTACAGTTAACTCCTTCTCAATTTCCTCATCAGATACGGTTTCCGGCATACTCTGCTCCTCTGCCGGTTCCCCGGCGTATGTCTGCACCGAATCCATTTCCTTTTTCTTTTTGGAAAGTGCCGTTAACTGGTCAATTGCAGATAATTTTTTCTCTGACGGTTTTTCCTTCTCCCTGTCTCCTGCATTGAAATCCTCTACAGAAACCGTAATGTGCTTCTGGGCTTTGGAAATTGTATCCTTGACCTCCCGGTTTACCTCGTCCACCGCCTTTACCGTATTCATGATTTCTTTTTGCTTGTCGTCTAACATGCTATACAAGAACATAACTTCCTTGTGATTTTTCTCTATTTCCTCACAAACGGCAACTGCGTAATCCCCCAGCGCAAGGGTTTTCTCGTTTGCCATATTGGAAAGGGATTCATTTGTCTCATAAAGGATATCCTTTGCCTGATTTGCAATTACATCCTCGATTTTCCTCCGTATAATCCGAAGCTCCCGTTCAGAAAATTCATAATTTTCATCTACCGTGAGCAAATCCACATTAAAGCTGTCCTCTCTCTTTGTGATTTTTTCCGAAATAAAGAAACTGGCAATACTTAAAATCAAGCCAATTATTATCATTACGACTACTGAGACTGTCATTTTATTCTCCTCTTCTCATATCTGTATATTAATTCTGGGCTGCCTGTCATTGGCGTTAAATTTATCCTTATCCTGCTCTTCCTTTTCAGCATCCTGCTTCCGCTTACGGTTTCTTTTCTTTGGATTACCATAGGTTCCATTTCCCTGTTCAGAAGCATCATACCGATACTCCGCAAATTCATTTGCATCCTTTTTGATAACCGTTTCACTGTTATGTTTTACTTCCTTTGCCACTTCCTTCGCCGCATTTACATTCTCATTGACCACTCTCTGGTTTTCGTTCTGCTGGGTATTTCCCACAGATTCCGTACGCGGCAAAAGCATCTGCATTTCTATTGGACGTATCATACTAACACCCCGTCTGTCTTATTGTCATTCCTTCATCCGGCTATACCGGTACACTTACCACATCTGCTCCATCCATGCGGAACTGGCATCTGCTCCGGACATCCTTCACCGGATAAATCCGGTTGGAAATATTGATATTTACCCCCGGATAAACCGTATGGTTAACAACAATTCGTCCGTCTGTATTTTCTTCTATTTCCTGTTTTAAGAGCATATATTCCGCAGATTTCTTTTCCAGCTCTTCTCCCAGCCTCTTAAAATTATCCCCCACCTGTTTTACCATGGTAATCTGGCTTGGAAGAAGCTTCTGCCCCTCCGCCATCTTCTTTTTAAACATCTCCAGCACCTGCCGGTCCTGCAGCAGCTCATCCTGCTTTTCCTTTATATCTGCCGCCAGCTCCTTGAAACGCTCCATTACCTCCGGCTCTACACCAACCTTTAAGTTCGTTGCAGTATTCATTTTGTTGCCAAATACACTGGCTTCAATTCTTTTTCCCGCGGATACATTACCGCCAATCAAAAAGCCCTTGCGCCCGCTGACGATAACAGACTCTCCCGCAACTAAATCGGAATGCAGGCTGGAACCGGTATTAATGGTATGTCCTGCCTTTACATTGCAGCTCTCTAGAAATTTTGTAACAATGTCATTTCCTGCCTGAAGACTTCCCTTGCCCATTCCCTGAACGCCACGCTTTAGCACGATGTTTCCTCCGGCAATCAAAGCAGCGCCTTCCACCACACCGTTGACCTCAATATCTCCGGTTGCCTCAATGGTAAAGCCGGCACGAACATTACCGGTTACAAACACGTTACCGGTATAATGAATATCCCCCGTGGAAGTATCTACATCCGCCGGTACCATATAAGTATTGGAAACAAATACGGTGTCTCCCTCTAATTTGACATCTCCGTTTACTTCTGAATATATTTTTGTCTTATCTTCAGATAGCTGGATATTTCTTCCGAATTTTAAGATTGCTTTCTGTACCTTGGATGGATAAATAACATTGCCAAATATGTCTTTTCCCGGCACACCCTCTGCCTCTGGAATTAACTGCGCCAGCAAATCTCCCTGTTTTACAGAGGTAAACAGATTAA
>JAXVOW010000054.1:0-9626 GCA_037301995.1 bacterium
GTCCGTCCGCAGCATTCTGCATTTTTTCGCTTAATTCCAGAATTGGCATGGTGTATTTGGTGGCAAGGCTTTGGCTTATTTGGACGGAAACAATAATGACGATGATTAATATAATCAGAAAAATGATTGGCAAAGTGGATACAATGCTTGTGTAGACGGAGGTATCCTGCTTTACAATATAAATCCAGTCATAAAATGTACAATAGCCGTATATATAATCATTGCTTTCAGAAAAGGAATCCGTGAGTATCGTGTCAGAGTCCCATGCTTCAGATAAACTGTGAGAAGCGCTTCCCAAATATGTTAAAAAGGAGGCATCCTCTTTTGTATCATATCCAAATAAAGGGTTTTTGTTTTTATCCAGCAGGAAGGTTTTGCGTGTTCCTGAACTGGAGAGATAATTTCCAAAATAGTCGGCGGTGATATTTGTCCGTACCAGACCGACAACGGAATCTTTTACGATAACCGGATATACAATATCCAGCGTATTTTCTGTAAAATTTGAACTAGGGATTATTGTCATCTCTTTAACCGTATCAATAGAATCCGGTATTATCTCTGACCAGTCTGAGACGGAATCCTCGGTGGAAGAGAGTATAAGGTATCCATCCATGTCATAGAGGTAATAATTTACCGTATTGTCGAAATTATCAGAAATCTGGGTGACGGTATCCTGGATATTTTTATAATAAGAGGTTGAGTTTAACATACCATCCGGGGAATTGACCTTTTCCAACAGATGGCTTTTTACATCACTGGAATTAGCAAGGGCAGAGGTTTCAATAATTTGTGATTGCAGCTTGGAGGAAAATCCGTAGCTGTAATCCTTTGCAGTATCTTTTATATTTTCTGTATTAATTTCGATATATTTGTTAGTGGCAACAATATAAGCCAAAATCGCCATCACAATAACAGGTATGACAGCCATGAGTAATATTGAACTTTGTAATGATTTTTTTATTGACATGTATGTGAATCCTTTCCTGTCAGATTTCATCATTTATTATATATAATAAGGAAAGATTATTCAATCGAAAGAGTAAAAAATTATACAGAAAATAAATTGCATGTTATAGTCAAAGTGTGTTATAATCGATAATAGCGGGAAATCGTGATAATATACAATATAGAGAAAGTAATACATAAGGGGGCTAATATGTTCGGAGTATATTTTGGTAAGTATTTAGTAGACAAGGGTATTTTGACCCAGGAGCAATATAATTTAATCATGTCAGATAGTAAGAATACCAGAGTAAAGATGGGATTACTTGCAGTTGAATCCGGGTATATGACAACAGAACAGGCTGATGAGGTGAATAATCTGCAGCAGACACAGGACAAGAGGTTCGGTGATATTGCAGTGGAAAAGGGATATCTGACAGATGAGCAGGTTGGAAAGCTGTTAGAGAAGCAGGGAGAAGAGTATTTGTTATTTGTACAGGCATTGATTGAGCAGAATATTCTGACTTTGGAGCAGATTCAGAGTGAGCTGAATGCATATAAGAAATCAGAACATTACTCCGCATCGGATATTGAAGCTATTAAGAGCGGAGATGTAGACAGAATTGTACCAGTATTTGTAAAGGATGAATCCGTACCAGCTCTTGTCAGGGAATACATTGCATTGACGGCAAGAAATATTGTCCGTTTTATCGACCGGTATTTCCGCATGGAAAAGGTAGAAAAGATTACAGAGTATACATCCTCCTATGTTGCCGCACAGGAGATGGACGGTGCCCATAAGTTTTTCACCGGCTTTTGCGGAGATGGACAGGGAATTAAGATTATCGCACAGGAATATGCACAGGAGGAATTTGATGCTGTGGATTTGGATGTTTTAGATGCGGCATGTGAGTTTCTCAATTGTAATAATGGTCTGTATGCAACAAAGTTAAGCTATGAAGATGTGGATATTGATATGTGTCCGCCAATTATGAAGGAAGAGATTACCACAATTCAGACAGAGGGAGATATGTTCAGAGTACCGGTATATGTGAAGGGCAAAGCAGTAGATTTGATTGTTTGCATTGGAGCAGAGTGTGCTTTGAATTAAAATGGGAGGCAAGTTATGATAAAGATATTAATTGTAGACGATTCAAGAACATCAAGAAAGATACTAAAGGGAATATTGGAGAATGCAGGCTATGAGGTGATTGGAGAAGCAACCAATGGACAGGAAGGCTATGACAGATATGTTGAGTTAAAGCCAGATGTTGTGACAATGGATATCACAATGCCGGTGCTGGATGGAATTGAGGCGCTTAAGAAGATTAAGGGCGAGTATCCAGATGCAAAGGTTATTATGGTTACAGCGGCAGGACAGAAGACCAAAATGGTTGAGGCTGTTCAGAATGGAGCAAACGAATTTGTTTCTAAGCCATTTGAACCAGAGCAGTTAAAGGCAATTATTGATAAAGTAGCCGGGTGATAAATTTAAGCTCGTATTTTTGCAGAATGAAAGGTTTTCTCTTCTTTGGGAAGACCTTTTTCTTTGGGGAAATGTTACAGAAAAGGGTGAAGAATGTTTGACTTCACTTTCAAGTTATTATATAGTAGTATTTATGATTAATAAATATTAAAATTATGTGGTGATACTTTAGGAGGATAATATGAGTAAGGTCAAGAGAGTATATGTTGAAAAAAAGCCTGAATATGCTGTTAAGGCGAAGGAGTTATTCGATGAAATGACAGAATATCTGGACTTGGATATTGAAAAGGTCAGGGTACTGATTCGCTACGATGTGGAGAATGTATCGGATAAGACGTATGAAAGGGCATTAAAGACTGTATTTTCTGAGCCGCCGGTGGATTATGTTTATGAGACGGCATTTCCTGTGGAAGAAGGAGACAGAGTATTTTCTGTGGAAGCCCTGCCGGGACAGTTTGACCAGAGGGCAGATTCAGCAGAGCAATGCGTAAAGCTGTTGAATGAAAAGGAGGAAGCTGTTATCCGCTGTGCTACTACCTATGTAATTACAGGCAGAATCAGTGATGCAGAGTTTGATAAAATCAAGGCATATTGTATCAATCCGGTGGATTCCCGGGAGACCGATGATAAGCAGATACCGGAAACCTTAATCCAGCAGTTTGAGGAACCGGCTGATGTGGAGATTTTTGATGGATTTAAGGATATGCCGGAAAACAGCCTGAAGGAGTTGTATGATTCTTTGGGACTTGCCATGACATTTAAGGATTTTCTCCATATACAGAATTACTTTAAAAATGAGGAAAACAGAGACCCATCCGTGACAGAGATTCGTGTATTAGATACCTACTGGTCTGACCATTGTCGTCACACCACATTTGCTACAGAGCTTACCAATGTAACCTTCGAGGATGGATTTTACAGGAAGCCTATTGAGGATACCTACAACCAGTATCTGGCAGACAGGGAGGTATTGTATAAGGACAGGGATGACAAATTTGTATGTCTGATGGATATTGCGTTGATGGCGATGAAAAAGCTTCGCGCAGAGGGAAAGCTTCAGGAGATGGAGGTATCTGACGAAATCAATGCCTGCTCTATTGAGGTTCCGGTTACCATTGACGGGGAAGAGGTCATGTATTTAATCCAGTTTAAGAATGAGACCCATAACCACCCGACTGAGATTGAGCCTTTTGGTGGTGCGGCTACCTGTCTGGGCGGCTGTATTCGTGACCCATTATCAGGACGTTCTTATGTGTACCAGGCTATGCGTGTAACCGGTGCTGCAGACCCTGCCAAGTCTCTTGCTGAGACATTAGAGGGCAAGCTTCCACAGAGAAAATTAGTCACTACTGCGGCACAGGGATACAGCTCTTACGGTAACCAGATTGGACTTGCAACAGGATTAGTAAATGAAGTATATCACCCGAATTATGTGGCAAAGCGCATGGAGATTGGCGCAGTGGTTGCTGCTGCTCCAAAGAAGAATGTAAAGCGCTTAACCTCTGACCCGGGAAATGTTGTTATTCTGATTGGCGGAAGAACCGGACGTGACGGTATCGGTGGCGCAACGGGAAGTTCCAAGAAGCACACCACCAAGTCGATTGATACCTGTGGCTCTGAGGTGCAGAAGGGTAATCCTCCTACAGAGAGAAAGATTCAGAGATTATTCAGAAGAGAAGAGGTTGCCAGCATCATCCGTAAATGTAATGATTTTGGCGCAGGTGGTGTCAGCGTTGCCATTGGTGAGCTGGCAGATGGACTTACTATCGACCTTGATAAGGTGCCAAAGAAATATGCTGGTCTCGATGGTACGGAGATTGCCATTTCCGAATCCCAGGAGAGAATGGCAGTAGTAGTGGATAAAGAAAATGTAGATAAAATGTTAGGCTACTGCGAAGAGGAGAATTTAGAGGCAGTGGTAGTCGCAGAGGTGACAGAGAGCCCGCGTCTTGTAATGTCCTGGAGAGGCAGGGAAATCGTAAATATTGCAAGAAGCTTTATTGATACCAATGGAGCACATCAGGAGAGTGATGTAACGGTTTCTATGCCGGATAAGGATGCGGATTATTTAAATGAGAAGGCTGATTTTTCTGATGTAAAGAAAACATGGCTGGATACATTGGGTGATTTGAATGTGTGTTCCCAAAAGGGTCTTGTGGAGATGTTTGACAGCTCCATCGGAGCCGGTACCGTGGTTATGCCATATGGCGGTAAATATCAGTTGTCACCAACCCAGACCATGATTGCAAAGCTTCCATTAGATAAGGGTAAATGTGATACGGTAACCATGATGTCCTATGGCTTGGACCCATATTTACTGAGCTGGTCGCCATATCACGGCGCTATTTATTCCGTCGTACATTCTGTGGCTAAAATTGCCGCTTCCGGTGGTGACTGGAAGAAGATTTATTTTACCTTTCAGGAATATTTTAAGCGTTTAGGAGAGGATTCCAAGCGGTGGGGCGAGCCTATGGCGGCATTGCTGGGTGCTTACTCTGCGCAGATGGGATTTGGACTTGCTTCCATCGGTGGTAAGGACTCCATGTCTGGTTCCTTCAATGATATTGATGTACCTCCAACGCTCTGCTCCTTTGCAATTGATGTGGCAAAGACAGAGGATGTGGTAACCTCCGAGTTTAAGGATGCAGGCAATGCGATTATTGAGATTAATATAAAGAGAGATGAATATGGACTTCCGGATTATGAGGATATGAAGAAGACATATTCAGCACTCTATGAGGATATGCATGCAGGAAAGATTCTGTCTGCCTATGCAGTGGGCTTTGGCGGTATTGTGGAAGCGGTATCGAAAATGGGATTTGGTAACGGAATTGGTGCAGTTATTGACTCCTCTGTATCAGAGTCCAAGATGCTGCAAAAGGATTATGGTGCAATCATATGCGAGGTAAAGGAGACGGATGTGGATGCACTGAAGGCTCCGGCAGTGCGCATCGGATGTACAGCAGAGAATGGAAGCTTCCATTACCGGGATGTGGACATTACAATGGAGGAGGCGCTTGCTGCATGGACCGGAACTCTGGAAAAGGTATTCCCAACCTCCTCTAATGTGAAACAGGAGGCTGTAAGGGAAGACATTTACAATACATCGGATATTTATGTATGCAAGAATAAGGTGGCAAAGCCAAAGGTATTTATTCCGGTATTTCCGGGTACTAATTGTGAGTATGATTCCACAAGAGCCTTTGAGCGTGCCGGCGCTGAGGTGGAGACCATAGTGTTTAAGAATATGACAGAGAATAATATTCTGGATTCCGTTGATGCATTTGCCAAAGCGATTTCCCAGGCACAGATTATCATGTTCCCTGGTGGATTTTCGGCAGGTGATGAACCGGAGGGCTCTGCAAAGTTCTTTGCTACTGCGTTCCGCAATGCAAAGCTGAAGGATGAAATCATGAAGCTGCTTCAAGAGAGAGATGGTCTGGCACTGGGTATCTGTAATGGTTTCCAGGCGCTGATTAAGCTTGGTCTTGTGCCATATGGTGAAATTACCTCCCAGAAGGAGGACTCTCCAACCCTTACAATGAACAGCATTGGACGTCATCAGTCTAAGATGGTTTATACAAAAATTGTTACAAACAAGAGTCCGTGGCTGCAGAAGGCAAAACTGGGAGGTGTTTATACTGTGCCAATTTCCCATGGGGAAGGACGTTTTGTGGCAAGTAAAGAGTGGATTGACAAATTATTTGCCAATGGACAGGTGGCAACCCAGTATGTGGACCTTAACGGCAATCCGACTATGGATGAGAACTACAACGTAAATGGTTCCTATGCGGCAATTGAGGGTATTACCAGTCCGGACGGACGTGTTCTGGGCAAGATGGCGCATTCGGAGCGAAGAGATGATTCGGTGGCAGTCAACATTTATGGTGACCAGAACCAGTTAATTTTTGAATCCGGTGTAGATTACTTTAAATAATGAGATATGCGTAAGATAGAGGAAACCAGGATGTGATATGCTTGCATATCAGCAGACTGGTTTCTGCTGTCTTACATAGAGCGATGCATATATCGGGATATAGCAGGAGGGTAATATATGCAGTATATTGTTACAAAAAAGGAAATGCAGGCGATTGATGCCTATACAATTGACAAAATTGGGATTCCCGCTGAAGTGCTGATGGAACGGGCGGCAATGCAGGTGGTAAAACAGGTTGAAAAGGTTAACACTACTGGAGGAAGAATTTTAATTGCGGTGGAAGGTGGGAACAACGGCGGCGACGGACTGGCTGTGGGAAGAATCCTGTTAGAACAGGGATATAATGTGGATATTTTTTATGTGGGCTCGGTGACAAGGGTGTCTCCGCAATTCCAGCTTCAGCAGAATATTCTGCGCCATATGGGAATCCGCCTGCGCAAGGCAATTCCCAATAAGGACTACAGTGTGGTGGTAGATGGAATTTTTGGCGTGGGACTTTCCAGACCCGTTGAAGGTGCGGCAAAGAAAGCAATTGAGTCGTTGAATCAGATAGATGCTATTAAGATTGCTATAGATGTGCCTTCCGGTATAGACGCCACAACAGGTGAGATTCTTGGGGCGGCATTTCGTGCCGATTATACGGTGACCTTTGGCTTGCGAAAGCTGGGAATGTTTTTTTCAGACGGAATTGATTATTGCGGTAAGCTTGTCTGTGCCAATATTGGTTTTCCGGACACTGCCATTGAACAGGTGAAGCCGAGGATTTATGCGTATGATTCCTCTGACATGAGCAAGCTTCCGAAAAGAATTGATAATTCCAATAAGGGAACCTATGGAAAGGTGGCAGTGATTGCAGGCAGCAAAAATATGTCAGGGGCGGCATTTTTATGTGGGAAAGCGGCGTACAGGACAGGAGCAGGGCTGGTGAAGATATATACACACGAAAGCAACCGTACGATTATCCAGTCCCAGCTTCCGGAGGCGGTTATGATGACCTACAAGGATTACGAAGGCGCGCTTTCCTGTATTGAAGATGCAATGAAATGGGCAACCGTCATTGTGGTAGGACCGGGGCTTGGAGTGGACATTACTTCAGAGAGAATGCTTTATGAGCTGTTAATGAATGCAGAGGTTCCTCTTGTTGTAGATGCAGATGCCCTGAATATTTTGTCAAATAATATTGAATTATTAAACACGGCATCCGTGTCTATGATTATGACCCCGCATATGAAAGAGATGAGCCGGTTAATTGGTAAAACTGTACCGGAGATTGCGGAAAACCGTTTTGAGACAGCAAGGCAGTTTGCAAAGAAGATGGGGGTAACCCTGGTGCTTAAGGATGCAAAGTCCATTGTGACGAATGGAGGGGAACAGACCTATATTAATCTGGCAGGCAATAATGGAATGTCCACAGGAGGCTCCGGGGATGTACTCTCCGGAATTATTGCAGGAATGATAGCAGGAGGCTTATCCCTTGCAGAGGCGGCAAAGATGGGAACCTATGTACATTGCCAGGCAGGTGACAGGGCGGCAGAGAAAAAGGGAAAATATGCGATGCTGGCTTCTGATATTATAGAATGCCTGGGGGATGTAATGAGATTGCGTGGAAACAGGCTGGAATAAAGGAATGGCATTTTAAGGAGGCATGAAAGGATGGGTAAATATTACCGGGTTCAGGCGGATATCAGTCTGGATGCCATAAGAAAAAATATTGAGACTATGAGAGGCTGTATTCCGGAGGGAAAGAAGCTTCTGGCAGTAATCAAAGCCAATGCCTATGGGCATGGTGCAATAGAGGTTGCAGAGGCATTGGAGGATTTGGCAGACTATTTTGGCGTTGCCTGTATTGATGAGGCAATTGAACTGAGAAGAGCAGGAGTTGTTAAGCCGATACTGATATTGGGGATGACGGATGAAAGCCTTTTTCCAGACCTTATAGAATATGATATTACGCAGACGATTTTTACCTGTGAACAGGCAAAGGCATTGTCAGAGACTGCAGGCAGGCTTGGGGGCACGGGAAAGCTTCACATCAAGATTGATACCGGAATGAACCGGATTGGTTTTTCCTGTGGAAGGGAAAGTGCTGCAGAAATTGCAGCTATCGCCCAACTGCCTAATCTGGATATGGAGGGGATTTTCACACATTATTTTAAGGCAGATGAAAAGGATAAAGCTTCGGCAAACTGCCAGCTTGCTTCCTTTACCCAGATGATAAACTGGTTAGAGGAGGGGGGAATCACCTTTGCTATCCGCCATATTTCCAATAGTGCAGGAATTATGGAAATGCCCAATGACCTGTATGACATGGTGCGTTCCGGTATATCCACCTACGGGCTTTATCCTTCGGAGGAGATGGATAAGGAGGCATGTATTTTATATCCGGCTATGGAGTTAAAAAGCCGTGTTACGGATGTAAAAATGGTAAAAAAGGGGCAGACGGTTGGTTATGGCGGAACCTATACACTTCCTGAGGATAAAAAAATTGCAACCATAGGGGTGGGATATGCAGATGGTTATCCAAGAGCGCTGTCCAATCAGGGCAGAATGCTGTTACATGGACAATATGTACCTATCGTGGGGCGTGTCTGTATGGACCAGACCATGGTGGATGTGAGTGGAATACCGGATGTCCGGATTGGAGACGAGGTGGTGCTGGTGGGAAAACAGGGGGACAATTATATAAGCGTGGAAGAGCTGGCAGGAATGTCAGCCAGCTTTAATTATGAATTTGTCTGTGATATAAACCGGCGGGTGCCGAGAATATTTTACCGGGATGGCAGGATTTGCGGTGAGAAGAACTATCTGTTAGATTAAGGCATGGGAAAATTTCCAGACTGGAAATCCAATAATGTACCGCACAAACTGAATAGACTTGGAATACAATGGTAATACTTAGAATACCTGATGAGAAGAGAAGGGTAGAAAACATTTGACAGGTACATTACATATAAAATGTGTACATGGAAAATCAGGAATTTGTAAACGGAGAGTGATACCATTGCTTGTAACAAGAGGGGAT
Source organism: bacterium (assembly GCA_037301995.1). GTDB lineage: Bacteria > Bacillota > Clostridia > Lachnospirales > Lachnospiraceae > CAG-590. The sequence goes on from JAXVOW010000054.1 coordinate 9,388, forward strand.
ATTTATTATGCAGATTTAAGACCCGTTGTGGGTTCGGAGCAGGGCGGGGTCAGACCTGTACTGATTATACAGAATGAAGCAGGAAACCGTTATAGTTCTACCGTTATTTGTGCAGCTATTACCAGCCGGCAGAATAAGGCTAAAATTCCAACCCATGTGGAGCTTGCGGCAAACCGCTGTAATATTGCAAAGGATTCTGTGATTTTATTGGAACAGGTGCGGACAATTGACAAACAACG
>JAXVOW010000055.1:0-2425 GCA_037301995.1 bacterium
GCTTACCATGATGGGGCGGACAAAGCATCTGGGAAAGGAACAGTATAAGGATATTGTAGAAGAAATCCAGGTAGAAGTAGACAGGAGATGGGAGCGCTTAAAGGCGAGGGCAGAGCATCCGCTGTTGTAACAAATTGGTTAGGCAATTGCGAAACTCTGATTTTGAAACCGCACGTTGTGTAAAATAAACAATTCAACACAGGGCACGTTTGCACTACTATGCTTTTGAAAATAAGGAGTTTCGCAAAAAAATATAAAAAGTCGTTAAGGAAAGGAGAAGGCAATGCAGTATATTTGTGATGTATGTGGCTGGATTTATGATGAGGAGGAAGGAAGTCCGGAAAATGGAATAGAACCGGGAACAAAGTGGGAGGACGTTCCCGAGGATTTTCTGTGTCCGCTCTGCATGGTGGGAAAAGACCAGTTTAGTGCAGTGTGATGTAAATGGAGAATATATAAAAATGCCACAAGAACGCTTTGAAACATCTTGTGGCATTTTTTTATCTTTTTAAAATTTTTCAAAATTATTTTGAACTGTATATAGAAGTAAGGTATAATATGAACACTTAAGGAGGCGAAGCCGAGTTTAGTGAGAATATATGCCTCTGTGGTATAATTATAAACATGCGATTAGGGAAAAATATTAGATGAGGAATAAGGAGTATTATGGAACAAAATCAAAATAAGCACAAGCGCCGTGTGCGTTACAGTGGTACACATCCCATAAAATTCAGCGAGAAATATAAGGAACTGAATCCGGAAAAATATGCAGATACCATAGAAAAAGTAATAAGCAAAGGGAGCACGCCAGCAGGTATGCATATTTCCATCATGGTGCAGGAAATTCTTGATTTTCTGGAAATCAGACCGGGACAGCAGGGACTGGATGCTACTCTTGGATATGGCGGGCATACAAAAAAGATGTTGGAATGCCTGCAGGGGGAAGGGCACATCTATGGTCTGGATGTGGACCCGATTGAGTCGGAGAAAACGAAGAAAAGGCTGGCAGATGCCGGTTTTGGCGAGGATATATTGACTGTAAAATTAATGAATTTTGCAGATATTGACAAGCTGGCGGATGAAGTTGGCGGATTCGACTTTGTACTGGCTGATTTGGGGGTATCCTCCATGCAGATTGATAATCCGGAGCGGGGATTTTCCTACAAAGTGGAGGGACCTTTGGATTTGCGGTTAAATCCTCAAAAGGGAATTTCTGCAGCGGAGCGTTTAACACATATCACAAAGGATGAATTTGCAGGCATGCTGGAAGAAAATGCAGACGAGCCCTATGCAAGGGAGATTGCGGAAGCGGTGGTATCAGAAATCCGCAAGGGCAATAAGGTAGACACCACAACGAGACTGGCGGAATTAGTTGAAAAAGCACTTTCCTTTGTTCCAAAGGCGGAGCGCAGGGATGCGGTGAAAAAATCCTGTGCCCGGACCTTTCAGGCACTCCGCATAGATGTGAACAGTGAATTTGAGGTGCTGGATGCATTTTTGGAAAAGCTTCCGAAAGTGTTAAATCCAGGAGGGAGAGTGGCTGTCTTAACCTTTCATTCAGGGGAAGACCGTCTGGTTAAGAAATCCTTTAAATGGCATAAGCAATTGGGAGATTACAGTGACATAGCCAAAGAGGTTATCCGGCCGTCAAAGGAGGAGTGTAACAGGAATAGCCGGGCACATTCTACAAAAATGCGCTGGGCAGTAAAAGCGGAGGTGTGATATGTTATATAAGGAAATTCGTGCGGTTTATTCAGAAGACAGTATCCGGGTATATCAAGCATATCCGGAAGTGATTGCAAAGGAGGCAGTAGAAAAGGGTACATTTGGTGTCCATTTTAGCATGAACCGGATGACATGGATAAAGCCGTCCTTTTTATGGATGATGTACCGATGTGGCTGGGCAGAGAAGGAAAATCAAGAGCATGTACTGGCAATTGATATAAAGCGGAGTGCCTTTGATTATATTGTAAAAAATGCAGTTGCGTCTACATATAAAAAAGAGTCTGGGCTTACACAGGAAGAATGGAAGGCCTTGATTGCAGAATCCGATATTCGATGTCAATGGGACCCAGAGCGGGATATATATGGTAATCCATTGGATTATCGTTCTATACAATTAGGACTCCGGGGTAAAGCGGTTTATGATTATATAAATGACTGGATTTTGCAGATTACAGATATAACAGATTATGTGAAAGATTTAAATGAGAAAAGGAAGCATGGAATCGATATAACAGGTCTGATACCAAAAGAGCAAACTTATATACCATATTCGCATTTTTGAGTTTAGCGATTGTCTGATTACAAATAGATAAAGAGGAGAGAATACAAATGAAGATTATTACGCGTATTTTTTATATTATCATAATCTGGTTACTGGCTAACCTGCCTTCCTTGACGGGAATGATGGAAATCGCGTTTT
>JAXVOW010000056.1:0-3346 GCA_037301995.1 bacterium
CGCTCCATCTGCACAGCATACCTTCCCACTAGGCTCAACTCCGTTTCGCCAAGTGTCCAGGCATCGGTCGTGGCTTTCGTCTCTCCTCCATGCACCTCGATTCCGCTTCGCTCCATCTCGGTCGTGGCTTTCGCCACATGTTAGGGAATAAATATATAGCTATTTGTGAGCAAGCTCCCAATAGCTATATATTTATTCCCTAACGCATGGCTCAATGCTTACACGCAAAAAAAATCCGCCCCAAAAAGGGACGAACTTGCTCGCGGTACCACCCTGATTCCAAAGCATATGCTTCAGCTCTCATCATGTGTTAACGTTCATGACCCGTCAAAATCTACCATTCTGCATCTGAAATGTACTTTCCCCGCCTTTTGCAAAGACCTGCATCTCATTTTACAAAATTTCAATCTCAAAACTCCGGTGTGAAATTAAAATATTACGTGAACTAAAGGAAACTTCCAGCCGATGATTTCCTCTCTCTGGTAGAACATAATATTCTTTTGCACCATCATCGCACAATTATACAATTCATTAACTATTTGTCTCTCCACCGCTAAGTACGGCCATTCTGATTATAAGCTGCCTAAACCAAAATGCGAAACACAACCATGTCTATTGTAACATTTTTTTTACCTGTGTCAAGTATCCTTTTGACAATAAATAATTAATCACTGCTCCGATAAACAAAGAATACATACAGAAATAGAGCCATAGCATGGCAATTACAATTCCCACAAGGGAACCATACATAACCGAAAGATTCGGGAAATATTCAATATATAGTGTCACTCCCCTGGAAATAACCAGCCATGCCACTGAAGAAAAAGCCGCCCCCGGCATCTGGGACTTAATCCGCTTCCCCAAATTCATCTTTTCCTCTTTTCCCATCGGAAGTCCAAAACCTCCGGGAAGTATCACAAACATCATTAAAATAAAACCATAAAACAACAGCCATCCCATTATATACCGTATAAACAAAAGAATATTCTTAAGAGTTGACTCAAGCTCAAAAGCATCATGGATGTATAATTTATAATAATGGCTGACTGTCACATAAGCAGACATGACAACCACAAACATAGCAATCAGCAAAATTGTATATATAATGGCAATCAGCCTTGATTTTATAAAATTATTCTCCTGACGAATCTGGTACATGCTGTTAAATCCATCCATTAATGCCGCAATCCCCTTTGATGCCGACCAGAGAATCGCAACTGCCGACACAGAGATAACTGTTTTTCCGGCTCTGCTATACAAATCCTCAATAATATCCTTTACATAGGGTGTAAAGTCATTGGGTATAACCCTCATCAGAACATCCAGCACATCCTGCTGGGTAAATGGCAGATAGGTGGTAACTGCTAATATCAGAGAAATAATAGGAACCACAGACAGCAAAATAAAGAACGCTGCCTGGGCCGCACATGCTGCTGTATAATTATCACTGATTTTTATGCCAAATTTATAGACAAAATTGAAAAATAATTTTATTTTTTCAAACTTACTGTTTTCCTGATTCTTCATCTTAACCATTCCACCTGTCCTGCTCTTCCAGTCAGACTATTTACTTTCCCAATAGCTCATACATATCCTTTAGCTCCACTGCAGTATAGTAATGTGCAATAATATCACTGGCAAGATAACCAAGCTTTGCCATATCGTTGGCACCATTCTGGCTTAAGCCCACTCCATGCCCAAAGCCGCCGCCACAGATTGTAAATCCCTCCGTACAGTCCACATAAAAATAGGCACTCGGCAAGGTAAGCCAGCCCTCCACCGTGGAGCCATCCTGCTTACGGATTGCCACCTGCTCTGGACTCAACAATGCCCTGGCATTACTCTGTCCCTTCACAAGAATTGTCTCAGCGGTTCCTGTAATTACCATTTCTTCAATAATACCGCTGGCACCTCTTTTTGTAATTTGAATATTTTCAACCTCACCGATGCTGCTGATATCCTTTTTTTCATACTCCCCCTGGGAATTCATTGCCAGAAGATTTTCCGGCATCGCCTTAATCCGCTCATATAAATGTGCATTAATGGCCTCCGTCAGCTGCGCCTTTGTAAATGAAACACTCCACCGGAAAAACGGCTCCTCCTCTTCAATAAATCCAGTTCCCAGATTCCCGTCAATAAAGGAGCGGAAGCTGTCTTCATTGTCAAGGGACGCTATATCATTTAACTCTGTTTCCATTGTGTCCAGCAGATACGGCTCCGGATTGCCGCCCCATACTGCACTGTTATTGCTTGTAGTGCCACAGGAGGTGGAAAAGAAAAATGCCTCAATTACTTCATTATCATAACACGGAACCACACCATATGTATCATCCACTGCAAAGACTGCCCGGTCATTCTCCTGTACATTGTTGTATACCTGGCTGGATATGCTGTCATCCAAATGCGCTCCATACTTTGCATAGCTGTCGCTTTCCATCTGGCGGTACGCATACGCCCTGGCACAGATTGCCTGTGCCTTCAGCGCTTCTGTTTCATAGGATACCGGCATTTCACTGGGAACTACCCCATATAAATATTCCTCCACCGGGAGCTCATTTACCACCAGCACACCCTTATCATCCTTTGTGAGCTCAAGGGTTCCACGGTAAGCCGGCTGTCCGCTCTGCCGTTTAATCGAAGAAATCGTAATCCGTCCATCTTCTTCCTTGGATACAATTTTAGCGCTTCCGTCAGCCAGCTCTTCACTGCCGTTTCGGAACTGGATTTTGTCCTTTGCCTTATACTCCTTCACCACATCTCCATAGGATACGGTAAAATCGGTATCCGAGGTCACTGTAACCTCATCATGATAATAATTCGTATAATCACTGTTGCTAATCAGCACCCTTATATTTTTCGCATAAATATCCTCTGTAATCAGGGCTGCCTCCACCTGGTTATCCTTTATATACAGCGAAACTTTATCATAACCAATCAGGGTTCCGGCGGATTTTGAAGCTTTAAAGGTTCCGTTAATTTTATACACATTAAATGCATTTGAAAGATACAACGGCTCCTCATATCCCTCCACTGTGACATTTCCATCCGAATAGGCAGTAACCTTCGTTTCCGTCAGTTCTCCCGAATGGTCGGTTATTCCGGCGACACCCTTATTGGTAATTTTGATATCACACAGACATTCCTTCATGTCACTGTCTAATTCAGCCTTTCCGGTAACCGGAAATTTCTGGACACCGCCGTCCACATAGGCAAAAAGCACCTGCTTTCCATCCTCCTCTGTCACCTTAGAGGCATATGCATTCTGAATGGTAATCTCCTCCGAAGCCTCACCCACACAGAAGACGAGTTTTTCTGGGCAGCTACAGAACTATACCTCACAACCACT